>NZ_JAQFJH010000009.1:0-65243 GCF_030440025.1 Streptococcus sp. SO2 | reverse complement strand
GGGAGTTTAGCTCAGCTGGGAGAGCATCTGCCTTACAAGCAGAGGGTCAGCGGTTCGATCCCGTTAACTCCCATAGGTCCCGTAGTGTAGCGGTTATCACGTCGCCCTGTCACGGCGAAGATCGCGGGTTCGATTCCCGTCGGGACCGTTTAAGATAACGGAAGTTATTTTAGACTCGTTAGCTCAGTTGGTAGAGCAATTGACTTTTAATCAATGGGTCACTGGTTCGAGCCCAGTACGGGTCATCATTGCGGGTTTGGCGGAATTGGCAGACGCACCAGATTTAGGATCTGGCGCTTAACGGCGTGGGGGTTCAAGTCCCTTAACCCGCATAATAGAAATCAGCCGGCTTAGCTCAGTTGGTAGAGCATCTGATTTGTAATCAGAGGGTCGCGTGTTCAAGTCATGTAGCCGGCATTTTTTTATATAGAATAAGAGGTCAATGCGAACGTAGTTCAGTGGTAGAACACCACCTTGCCAAGGTGGGGGTCGCGGGTTCGAATCCCGTCGTTCGCTTAGAGAGGCCGGGGTGGCGGAACTGGCAGACGCACAGGACTTAAAATCCTGCGATTGGTAACGATCGTACCGGTTCGATTCCGGTCCTCGGCATATAATGATGAGCACCCTTAGCTCAACTGGATAGAGTACCTGACTACGAATCAGGCGGTTAGAGGTTCGACTCCTCTAGGGTGCATTTTTTTATTTAACGCGGGAAGTAGCTCAGCTTGGTAGAGTACTTGGTTTGGGACCAAGGTGTCGCAGGTTCGAATCCTGTCTTCCCGATCGATTACGAGGATACTTTAGGGTATCTTTTTTTTATTTACTAAGGAGATTCTGAGAGTCTTCTTTTTTGTTTACGGAATAAATTTGTGTAAACTAGCAGTGCTTAAGGAATGGTACTAGTCATATATTTTCTTTAATTATGGTAAAATAGTAAAAGAATAATGTGAGGAAAATGAATGTCAAGTAAGTTTGAAATTTTAATGAATCAACTAGGAATCTCTGATCAATTGAGACGGGATCCTGCTCTTGTTGATGCAAAAATTGAGCGTGTTGTGGTTCATAAAATTAGTAAGATTTGGGAATTTCATTTTGTATTTTCTAATATTTTACCGATTGAAATCTTTTTAGAGTTAAAGAATGGGCTTAGTGAAGAATTTTCTAAAACAGGCAATCGAGCTGTTTTCGAAATCAAGGTTCTCTCTCAAGAATTTTCAAATGAACTCTTGCAGGCCTACTATAGAGAGGCTTTTTCTGAAGGTCCATGTGCAAGTCAGGGGTTTAAATCTCTTTACCAGAATTTAAACGTTCGTTCGGAAGGAAATCAACTCATTATTGAAGGTTCAGAGGCGATTGATAAGGAGCACTTTAAGAAGAATCATCTTCCTAATTTGGCAAAGCAACTCGAAAAGTTTGGTTTTCCAGCTTTTGTATGCCAAATAGAAAAGAACGATGCTCTTACACAAGAGCAGGAGGAAGCCTTCCATACGGAGAATGAACAGATTGTGCAAGCTGCCAATGAGGAAGCGCTCCGGGCTATGGAGCAACTGGAACAAATGGCTCCTCCTCCAGTAGAAGAGAAGCCAGCCTTTGATTTTCAGGCTAAAAAGGCTGCGGCCAAGCCTAAACTAGATAAGGCTGAAGTTACTCAGATGATCGACGTGACGACTGAGGAAAATCGCCTGGTCTTTGAAGGGGTCGTTTTTGATGTGGAGCATAAGGTGACCAGAACTGGTCGTGTTTTGATCAACTTTAAAATGACAGACTACACTTCAAGTTTTTCAATGCAAAAATGGGTTAAGAATGAAGAAGAGGCTCAGAAGTTTGACATCATTAAGAAGAATTCTTGGCTTCGAGTTCGTGGGAATGTGGAGATGAATAACTTCACACGTGATTTGACCATGAACGTCCAGGATGTGCAGGAAGTGGTTCACTATGAGCGGAAGGATTTGATGCCAGAAGGTGAGCGTCGGGTTGAGTTTCATGCTCATACAAATATGTCGACCATGGATGCTTTACCAGAGGTTGAAGAAATCGTTGCGATAGCTGCTAAGTGGGGACACAAGGCGGTTGCCATCACGGACCATGGGAATGTCCAGTCCTTCCCACATGGCTACAAGGCAGCTAAGAAAGCTGGAATTCAGCTGATCTATGGAATGGAAGCCAATATCGTGGAGGACCGTGTCCCTATCGTTTACAACGAAGTGGAGATGGGCTTGTCAGAAGCGACCTATGTGGTCTTTGACGTGGAAACGACGGGACTTTCAGCTATCTATAATGATTTGATTCAGGTTGCGGCCTCTAAGATGTACAAGGGGAATGTTATTGCCGAATTTGATGAATTTATCAATCCCGGGCATCCATTATCAGCCTTTACTACTGAGTTGACAGGAATTACAGATGATCATGTCAAAAATGCTAAACCACTGGAACAAGTTTTGCAAGAATTCCAAGAATTTTGCAAGGATACAGTCTTAGTTGCTCACAATGCTACCTTTGACGTTGGCTTTATGAATGCCAACTATGAGCGCCATGGTCTGCCTAAAATTAACCAGCCAGTTATCGATACGCTGGAGTTTGCTAGAAATCTCTATCCTGAGTATAAACGTCATGGTTTGGGACCTTTGACCAAGCGTTTTGGTGTGGCACTTGAACACCACCACATGGCCAACTACGATGCGGAAGCTACTGGTCGTCTGCTCTTCATCTTTATCAAAGAGGTGGCAGAGAAACATGGTGTGACTGATTTAGCTAGACTCAACATTGATTTGATTAGTCCAGACTCTTATAAAAAAGCTCGGATCAAGCATGCGACTATCTATGTCAAGAATCAAGTTGGTTTAAAAAATATTTTTAAGCTGGTTTCTTTGTCCAATACCAAGTACTTTGAAGGGGTGCCACGGATTCCGAGAACGGTTCTAGATGCCCATCGGGAGGGCTTGATTTTGGGGTCGGCTTGCTCGGAAGGCGAAGTTTTTGACGCAGTTGTTTCCCAAGGTGTGGATGCGGCGGTTGAGGTGGCCAAGTATTATGACTTTATCGAGGTCATGCCACCAGCTATCTATGCTCCCTTGATTGCCAAGGAGCAGGTCAAGGATATGGAAGAA
Source organism: Streptococcus sp. SO2 (assembly GCF_030440025.1). The sequence goes on along the minus strand of NZ_JAQFJH010000009.1, from coordinate 62,136 downwards.
CTCCAGACTATTATCAAGAGTTTGATAGAAGTCGGGGACCGTCTTGGCAAGCCTGTTTTGGTTACGGGAAATGTTCACTATATTGAACCGGAAGAAGAGATTTACCGTGAAATTATTGTCCGTAGTTTGGGACAGGGGGCTATGATTAACCGAACCATCGGTCATGGTGAACATGCCCAACCAGCACCGCTACCGAAGGCTCATTTTAGAACGACCAATGAAATGTTGGATGAATTTGCTTTCTTGGGAGAAGATTTAGCACGCAAATTAGTCATCGAAAACACCAATTCCTTGGCAGATATCTTTGAACCTGTTGAGGTTGTTAAAGGTGACTTGTATACACCTTTCATCGACAAGGCTGAAGAAACGGTCGCTGAGTTGACCTATAAGAAAGCTTTTGAGATTTATGGAAATCCGCTGCCAGATATTGTTGATTTGCGGATTGAAAAAGAATTAACTTCCATTCTGGGGAATGGATTTGCCGTGATTTATCTGGCATCGCAGATGCTGGTGCAACGTTCCAATGAACGGGGCTACTTGGTTGGCTCTCGTGGGTCTGTTGGGTCCAGTTTTGTTGCGACCATGATTGGGATTACGGAGGTCAATCCTCTCTCTCCTCATTATGTTTGTGGTCAGTGTCAGTATAGTGAGTTTATCACGGATGGTTCTTACGGTTCAGGGTTTGATATGCCCAATAAGGATTGTCCAAACTGTGGTCATAAACTTAGCAAAAATGGGCAGGATATTCCCTTTGAGACCTTCCTCGGTTTTGATGGGGACAAGGTTCCCGATATTGACTTGAACTTCTCGGGAGAAGACCAGCCTAGCGCCCACTTGGATGTACGTGATATCTTTGGTGAGGAATATGCCTTCCGTGCAGGCACGGTTGGTACGGTGGCTGCCAAGACTGCCTATGGCTTTGTCAAGGGCTACGAGAGAGACTACGGGAAGTTTTATCGTGATGCAGAGGTGGAACGCCTCGCTCAGGGTGCGGCTGGTGTCAAGCGGACAACAGGACAACACCCGGGAGGAATCGTTGTTATTCCTAACTACATGGATGTCTACGACTTTACGCCTGTCCAGTATCCAGCAGATGATGTGACGGCTGAATGGCAGACGACTCACTTTAACTTCCATGATATCGATGAGAATGTCCTCAAACTCGATGTACTGGGGCATGATGATCCGACCATGATTCGAAAATTGCAGGACTTGTCTGGGATTGACCCTAATGAAATTCCTATGGATGATGAAGGTGTCATGGCCCTCTTTTCAGGGACGGATGTACTTGGGGTGACGCCGGAGCAAATCGGAACGCCGACGGGCATGCTGGGAATCCCAGAGTTTGGAACCAACTTTGTACGTGGGATGGTAGACGAGACGCATCCGACGACTTTTGCGGAATTGCTTCAGCTCTCAGGTCTGTCCCACGGTACCGATGTGTGGTTGGGAAATGCCCAGGATTTGATCAAGCAAGGGATTGCGGACCTATCGACTGTTATCGGTTGTCGGGACGATATCATGGTTTATCTCATGCATTCTGGTCTTGAACCTAAGATGGCCTTTACCATCATGGAACGGGTACGTAAGGGCTTGTGGTTGAAGATCTCCGAAGAGGAGAGAAATGGCTATATCGAAGCCATGAAGGCCAATAAGGTGCCAGAGTGGTATATCGAATCTTGTGGGAAAATCAAATATATGTTCCCCAAAGCCCATGCGGCAGCCTACGTTATGATGGCCTTGCGTGTGGCCTACTTCAAGGTTCACCATCCCATTTATTATTACTGTGCTTACTTCTCTATCCGCGCCAAGGCTTTTGATATCAAAACCATGGGAGCAGGCTTGGATGCCATTAAGCGTAGAATGGAAGAAATCGCTGAAAAACGGAAGAACAATGAAGCCTCTAATGTGGAAATTGATCTTTATACAACTCTTGAGATTGTCAATGAAATGTGGGAACGTGGCTTTAAGTTTGGCAAGTTAGATCTCTATCGTAGTGATGCGACTGAATTCATCATTGATGGAGACACTCTTATCCCACCATTTGTCGCAATGGATGGTCTAGGAGAGAACGTTGCTAAGCAGTTGGTGCGTGCTCGAAAAGAAGGGGAATTCCTCTCTAAAACCGAACTCCGCAAGCGTGGCGGACTCTCATCTACCTTAGTTGAAAAGATGGATGAAATGGGGATTCTCGGCAATATGCCAGAGGATAACCAGTTGAGTTTGTTTGATGATTTGTTTTAAAAAAAAATTAACAGACGGACAAAAATTGTCCATCTGTTTTGTTATACTTATAGCATAACAAAGAAAGAGGTTTAAATGATGAACAATACAGGATTAGATAACAAATATCAATTTGAAAATTTTATAGAAAAAGACGGTAATGCTTTAGCAAAAAAGAAGCTTTAGAAGTAGTAAAGAACTTAGGATTAAAATACAATCCCCTTTATATTTATGGGCAATCAGGTTCAGGAAAAACACATCTCCTGCAAGCAATTGGAAATAAGGTTCTTGAGAACAATCCAGAAAAGCGAGTAAAATATATTTCTGCTAAAGATTTGTTAGAAAATGAGCTAGAAATACAAAAAGTTAGAAGTGAGAAGTTTGATCTCCTAATAGTAGATGATATTCAGATATTGGGAGAAAAGGATGATATGATTCAAGAAAAATTTTTTAATCTTTTTAATTCTCAACATGATATGAATAAACAAATGGTTTTCTCTGGTGACTCTGAACCAGATCAATTGGAAAATCTAAATTTTCATTTGATTGTGCGTTTTAAGTGGGGAATGACAGCTTGTCTAACATTGCTTGAAGATTAACAAAAAGGACATTAGATGAATGATCAAGAGAGATTACTAACAATCTTTTTACGCTTACAGTTTGGGACTCCGTTAGGAAAAAAGCAATTAGCCCAGGAATTTGAGGTTAGTGAAAAGACGATACAGAGAGATTTTTCGCTCCTTCGTGATATTTTATCCAGTCATCTCGATTTTAATGGAGACCTGCTTTATAGTCGTAAAACAAATAAGTATAGCCTATCAAGTAAGTCAGTTTTTAATAAAAAGGATATACTTGTTATTTCAAAGATTTTATTGGAAAATCGAGCATTGAATCGGCCAGAAATTGATAGCTTACTAAAAAATTTACTGATTTTAGTTCCTCGTGATGACCAGAAAGAAATTGAGCAAATCATTGGTAGTGAAAAGCTTAATTATGCTCCCTTAACGGATCAGCAAAATAGAATAGAGAAAATATGGAATTTATCAGAAGCTATTTTGCATGAACAGGTTCTAGATATTGTCTATCAAAAACCTTATTCTGAGTCTTCTAAGAAGCAGACGGTTTTACCTGTATCTCTTTACTATGATAGTCATTATTTTTATCTGGTTGTTTATCAGTTAAAACACGCTACTTATATTACTTTAAGAGTAGACCGTATCCAATCATGGTCTCTTAGTGGTATAGAGAAACCCTCTATTTCTTATAGAGATAAATTTAGAGATGGTGATATTCGTAACGAGAGAGTTGATGCTTTTATCGGGAAGAAAATCAGTATTGAGATTGGGTATTTGTATGATCCTACTATTGTGATGGATCAATTTCCAAATGCAAAAATAGTTGGGAAAAATGGTGACTGGACTCATTTTAAGTTTAAAAGTCAGTATACACCGGGTCTTAAACGCTGGTTACTGGGACAAGGGGAAGCAGTTACTGTTTTGTCTCCTCGGATTTTAGTAGAGGATATGAAGCGAACAGTTCAAGAAATGATAGATAAATATAAATGAGGATAAAATGAGTATTCAATTTACTTCTAAAAAGGTTGGAGAACTATTGAAAAAAGGGAATTTGCGGATTCCTTCTTATCAAAGACCATATAAATGGAACAGAAAACATATCCGTAATCTTTTTTATGATTTACGAGATGCTATGGGGAAAAAGGAATATCAGATTGGTTCCGTTATCCTGCATAAGAATGATGGACACTTAGATATTGTCGATGGACAGCAACGGCTAATTTCAATTTCTTTGTTTCTTCATTCGTTAGATGACTTAGAGAATTATAAGGGTGCGAATCAACTGTTGAGTGCTGAAGAATTTGGAGAGCTATCTTGCTATCATGCGAGTGAAAATTATAATGAGTGGAAAAATTTAACTCAATTAGTTGGCGAAAATGAGGCAAAAGATATTTGCAACTTTTTATTAGAGAATTGTGCTGTCTCTGTGATTACTATGCCCCAAGAACGATTATCTGAAGCCTTTCAGTTATTTGATTCTCAGAATAATCGTGGTAAATCTTTAGAACCTCATGATTTGCTCAAAGCCTATCATCTTCGCAAGCAAGATTCAGAAGATGAAAAGATTGTTGAAAAGTGGGAGCAATTTGTAGAGGATAAAGAGTTAAGTCTCAAAGAGTTGTTTGATAATCATCTTTTTCGTATGAGACGTTGGTCGCGAGGAGAGACAGGATTAACAAACAAGCGTTATGGATCTTATCTCCGCTTTACAGAGGATTTTATTGACGACTTTAAAGGCGTTGATTTGAATCAGAACTTTCCATATCTAGAATTGTATCGTCATATTGAAAATCTCCCTATGTCCATTACTATGCCAATCATTGATGGAAGTAAATTTTTTGAGTATATTGAATCTTCTCATGAAACTATTAAAAATCATAAAGATTTTTTAAATGAACAGTTAGGAATCTCTAATGAGTCAGAGGAGGAAGAACAAAATTTAGCTTACCCAGAAGGTATGTTAAACATTTACAACAGCTCAAAGGGTCGCTATCTCAAGTGTCACAATATATTCCTAAATATTTGCTCGCTTTTCGCAGATAGATTTGGAAAAGAGGAGCTATCAAAAGAGATAGTAGAGACCTTGTTTATTTGGTCTTATTACCCTCGAGTTAAGTCTAAAGCCATATATGATGCAACTGTTGGAAACTATGTTGCTGGTGGAAGGTTTAGACAAAAAGAGGTTCAAAAGCTATTTCAACTTTTATCTCATGCTGTCACTCCAAATGATTTCATGGTCAAGATAGATAGAGAGTTATTTGAAAATTATACTGTGGAACAAATTATAGAAGAGGAAAAAGATAAATGGTAGAAACACATATATGCTTATCAGTTAATCGTTTGCTAAATGAAGAGACCTATGCTATTCCTCTTTATCAGAGAAATTTTTCCTGGACTTATGATGAGATCGAACAATTATTGAACGATGTAGCAGATGCTTTTAAAGAAAAGAGAGACAATTACTATATTGGAACATTAGTCGTCAATGAAGAGAATGGTATTTTCAAAATTATAGATGGTCAACAACGAACCACAGCCTTTAATTTAATTGCTTTGGTTTTGAAAAATGAGTTTGATTGTGACAGATTAGAGGCGGTTCGTTTAACTTTCCCAGCTCGGAGGAAATCAAATGAAAATATTCAAAAACTATTTACTAAGCAAAAAATTTCTGAGGACGATGAAAATGAATTAACTAGAGGGTACATACATGCTAAAGATGCCTTAAAAAAAGTGCTAGGAGAGCGCCAACTTGAACTTCAGTCCTTCGTTGATTATCTTTTTGAGAATGTCATCATTTTTCGAAGTATACTTCCTAAAGATTTAGATTTGAATCTTTATTTCGAACGTTTTAACTCTCGGGGAGAACAACTAGAAGCTCATGAAATTCTTAAGGCACAAATGATGGCTAAGTTTGATGAAGATCAAGAAATGGCACAAAAATTTGCAAGAATTTGGGATGCCTGTGTGGAATTTGATAAGCCGGTAATAAAAACTTTTCAAATCCGAAGTAGACCAAACAATACTGATGAAGAGGGGGAGAAAATTTTTGGTAAAGAATTTACTAACTTCAAATTGGAAAGTGTATTTGAGAAAATAAGAGTAAAAAAAATTGAGCAACGAAGTTTACTAGATGCAATTACTCAGACAAAATATGAAAGTAGTAGCTTAGTAAATAATGGAGCAGACATTTCAAATTATACGACTATAATTGATTTTCCAACATTTTTACTTCAAGTTTTTTTCATCATGGAAGGAAATGACGAAACTACATTTGATGATAAAAAATTATTGACAATATTTCAAATTGAACGTCGAGATAGAAAATGGGTTCAACAATTTGGGAATTTACTTCTGACTATGAAGCATATATTTGATACGTTTATCGTAAAAAATGTCCAATTAGAAAATGAAACCGAATGGCAAATCAAACGAGGTCAGTATGAGACATATCAACGAAATGAAAATGGAGGATGGAAATATGTCCGAATTAATTATCAAAAAAATACATTTGACAATTTAAACAAAAACATTATCCTCCTTCAATCTATGTTTGCTGTGACCTTTACTGCTAATCGTGATAGTCGTTGGTTATATGAGATTTTACAATTTCTCTTCAGACATATTGAAGAACTAAATGATCAAGAATTTGGTGCTCATTTTAAAGAATTTCTAGAAAAAATGGCAGTAACGTATGCAGAAGAAAGATTTTTTACTGAGGATAGAAGAATTAAGAAATATGGTGCAATTCCTGTTTATGCTTTTAACTTTGTGGATTATGTTTTATGGAAAAATCGTGAAGAATTAAAGAAAGCATACGATGTTAAGTTTGAAGATTTCAAATTTACATATCGTCGTTCTATAGAGCATTGGTTTCCACAACATCCAAATAGTGATGAAAGAGTTGAAAAAATTGATGATAAATTTTTGCATTCCTTTGGGAATCTCTGTATCATTACAGATAGTCAAAATTCGAAGTTTGGAAATTTAGTTCCAAGTGCAAAATATAAACAGTGGGAAGGAATTTTCAATCGCCAGAGTTTAAAATTACAGATGATGGCAGATGTAACGGTAAAGAATGATAAATGGGGTATTTGTGAGATTCAATTTATGGAAAAAGAAGTGGAAAGATATGTACACGACTTTTGTGATAGTTAAATAAAAACAAGCTTTAATGAGCTTGTTTTTTAAAATGCTAATATATGTGATATACTAGTAATGGGGGACATTTGATGAAACTAAGGATTTTTGCGGAAGATAAACCTGCTGAAAAGATTTTTGACTATCAGCTAGAGCTGGCAGATGAAACAATTCTTCTATCGACAGCACTCTTGTCAGGTGCTATTGCTTTGGCAGGATTATTTTCTGCTTTGAAAGAAAAATAACAAAAGAAAAGGACAAATAAAATGGTTTTACCAAATTTTAAAGAAAATCTAGAAAAATATGCGAAATTGTTGGTTGCGAATGGAATTAACGTGCAGCCTGGTCATACTTTGGCTCTTTCTATCGATGTGGAGCAACGCGAGTTGGCGCATTTAATTGTTAAAGAAGCTTATGCACTTGGTGCACACGAAGTTATCGTTCAATGGGCAGACGACTTTGTAAATCGTGAGAAATTCCTTCACGCGCCGATGGAGCGTTTAGACAATGTACCAGAATACAAGATTGCTGAGATGAACTATCTCTTGGAGAATAAGGCTAGCCGTCTCGGTGTCCGTTCTTCTGATCCAGGTGCCTTGAACGGAGTGGATGCGGACAAGCTTTCAGCTTCTGCTAAAGCTATGGGACTTGCGATGAAGCCAATGCGTATCGCAACACAATCCAACAAGGTTAGCTGGACTGTAGCAGCCGCTGCTGGACTTGAGTGGGCTAAGAAAGTCTTTCCAAATGCTGCGAGCGATGAAGAAGCAGTCGATCTCCTCTGGGACCAAATCTTTAAGACTTGTCGTGTCTATGAGGAAGATCCTGTTAAGGCTTGGGAAGAACATGCAGCCATCCTCAAGAGCAAGGCAGATATGCTTAATAAAGAACAATTTTCAGCACTTCACTACACAGCGCCAGGAACAGATTTGACACTTGGTTTGCCAAAGAACCACGTTTGGGAATCAGCTGGTGCTATCAATGCACAGGGCGAAGGATTCTTGCCAAATATGCCAACAGAAGAAGTCTTTACAGCGCCTGACTTCCGTCGTGCAGATGGCTATGTAACCTCTACAAAACCACTTAGCTACAACGGAAATATCATTGAAGGCATTAAAGTAACCTTCAAGGATGGTCAAATCGTAGATATCACTGCTGAAAAGGGTGAACAGGTCATGAAAGACCTTGTCTTTGAAAATGCGGGCGCGCGTGCCTTGGGCGAATGTGCCTTGGTACCAGATCCAAGCCCAATTTCTCAGTCAGGCATTACCTTCTTTAACACGCTTTTCGATGAGAATGCTTCAAACCACTTGGCTATCGGTGCAGCCTATGCGACCAGCGTTGTTGGTGGAGCAGAGATGAGCGAAGAAGAGCTTGAAGCTGCAGGGCTTAACCGTTCAGATGTTCACGTGGACTTTATGATTGGTTCGAATCAAATGGATATCGATGGTATCCGTGAGGATGGAACACGCGTACCACTCTTCCGTAATGGAGACTGGGCAATTTAAGGAGAAGCTATGCTTGGAAGTATGTTTGTTGGTCTCCTAGTGGGACTCTTGGCAGGTGCTTTGACCAATCGTGGAGAAAGTATGGGATGCTTTGGGAAAATGTTTCTCGGCTGGATTGGTGCTTCTTTGGGGCACCTGCTCTTTGGAACTTGGGGTCCAAACCTAGCGGGGATAGCCATTGTTCCAGCTGTTTTAGGTGCTATGGTTGTCTTAGCTATTTTCTGGAGACGAGGAAGTTAATTTCTTAAATCTGATACTCAATGAAAATCAAAGAGCAAACTAGGAAACTAGCCGCAGACTGCTCAAAGCACTGCTTTGAGGTTGTGTATAGAACTGACGAAGTCAGCTCAAAACACTGTTTTGAGGTTGCAGATGGACGTTGACGCGGTTTGAAGAGATTTTTGAAGAGTATGAAAAGAAAAGGAGGTTGGTCATTGAACCAGCCTCCTTTTGAGTATGATATAATAGTTCTATGAGATTAGATAAATTTTTAGTTGCCTGCGCTGTAGGGAGTCGGACGGAGGTCAAAAACTTGCTCAAGGCTGGACGCGTGACGGTCAATGGCAAGAAAGAAAAATCAGCAAAATTGCAAATAAATGAAGAAAAAGACGAAATTCGCTTTGATGGTCAAGTGCTGGAGTATGAAGAGTTTGTCTACTACATGATGAACAAGCCCCAAGGAGTTATTTCAGCGACTGAAGATTCCAAGCATAGAACGGTTCTAGACTTGCTGGATGATATTGCTAGGAGCAAGGAAGTTTTCCCAGTAGGACGCTTGGATATCGATACGCATGGTCTTCTGCTCTTGACCAATGACGGCCAGCTTGCCCATTCTCTTCTTTCGCCTAAACGTCATGTGGATAAGACCTATCTAGCTCAAGTCAAAGGTATTATGACCCAAGAAGATGTGGAGACATTTGCCAAGGGCATTCCTCTCAAAGACTTTACCTGTCAGCCTGCTAGACTGGAGCTTGTATCGGTAGATCCAGAAAAAAATCAAAGTCTGGTTCGTGTGACCATTGCTGAAGGTAAGTTTCATCAGGTCAAACGCATGGTGGCATACTGTGGCAAGGAAGTGGTGGACCTACAACGTTTGACGATGGGAACTTTAGCCTTGGATGAGAACTTAGAACAAGGAGAATGGCGTCGCTTGACCAAGGAGGAGTTAGAGGAGCTCCTTGCTAGTATTGCTTAGTTTGGATTATGTTAGAAAAGGTGAGGAGAATGTCCTTGCCTTTTTAAGTTTTTCGGTTGCTTCCTTTGTGAAAAGAGTTATAATAGACAGTAGAATAAAAGGAGGAATCTATGAACGCGATTCAAGAATCATTTACAGATAGACTATTTGCCAACTATGAAGCAAATGTCAAATACCAAGCGATTGAAAATGCTGTCAGCCATAACGGAATTTTTGCAGCCCTAGAACGTCGCCAAAGCCATGTAGACAATACACCTGTTTTCTCATTGGATTTGACCAAGGACAAGGTTACTAACCAGAAAGCCTCTGGTCGTTGCTGGATGTTTGCAGCTCTCAACACCTTCCGCCACAAACTCATCTCTCAATACAAACTGGAAAACTTTGAGTTGTCACAAGCCCACACTTTCTTCTGGGACAAGTACGAGAAATCCAACTGGTTCTTGGAGCAAGTCATTGCGACTGCAGATCAAGAATTGACGAGCCGTAAGGTTAGCTTCCTACTCCAAACTCCACAACAAGACGGTGGACAGTGGGATATGGTCGTGGCCCTCTTTGAAAAATATGGTGTCGTTCCTAAGTCAGTTTACCCTGAGTCTGTTTCATCTAGTAATAGCCGTGAGCTCAATGCAATTCTTAACAAATTGCTTCGCCAAGATGCCCAAATCTTGCGTGACTTGCTCGCTTCTGGTGCTGACCAAGCGACTGTTCAAGCTAAGAAAGAAGACCTCTTGCAAGAAATCTTTAACTTCCTTGCTATGTCACTAGGTCTTCCACCGCGTAAATTTGACTTTGCTTATCGCGATAAGGATGATAACTACCAAAGCGAAAAGGGTATCACGCCACAAGAGTTTTACAAGAAATATGTCAATCTTCCTCTAGAAGACTACGTTTCTGTTATCAATGCTCCAACTGCTGACAAGCCTTACGGTAAATCTTACACAGTTGAGATGTTGGGAAATGTGGTTGGTAGCCGTGCAGTTCGTTACATCAACGTACCAATGGAGCGCTTAAAAGAATTGGCGATTGCCCAAATGCAAACAGGAGAAACTGTTTGGTTTGGTTCAGATGTCGGCCAGCTCAGCAACCGCAAAGCTGGAATCCTTGCGACTGATGTTTATGACTTTGAATCAAGCATGGATATTCAACTGACTCAAGACAAGGCTGGACGTTTGGACTACAGCGAAAGTTTGATGACCCACGCCATGGTCTTGACAGGTGTGGACTTGGACGAAAATGGCAAGTCAACCAAGTGGAAAGTTGAAAACTCATGGGGAGACAAGGTCGGTGCAGATGGTTACTTTGTCGCCTCAGACGCTTGGATGGACGAATACACTTACCAAATCGTTGTCCGTAAAGAATTGCTGACAGCAGAAGAACAAGCTGCCTATGAAGCAGAACCAATCGTACTTGCACCATGGGATCCAATGGGAGCCTTGGCAGAATAAAGCATAAAGAAAAGAGGTTAGGGGAATCCTAGCCTCTTTTTAAGTTCTTCTTGAAGTGGCGATAGGTGATGCTTGCCAAGGGAGTTCTCCTTATTTTGAGTCTTTAAGTGACAGAGAAAAAGATATGTGTTACTATAGTAGTACAAAAGGATATCGGAGTAGAAATGAAGTATTTAAGCAGTCAAGACATCAAGGATCGTCAACGAAATATCAGCGACATTAAACCCTACAAAACAACCAAGGAAATCGTCGTTTCAAATATCTTTACCTTCTTTAATGCCATGAACCTGGCTCTGGCAGTTCTGGTAGCCACAACCTTGCGATTTGAGAACATGCTCTTTTTAGGTGTGATTGCTATCAATACAGCTATCGGGATTTTCCAAGAAGTGCGTTCAAAAAATGCTTTGGAAAAGCTAAGTTTGCTTGGTAAAAGTAAGTACAAGGTCAATCGAGATGGTCAAACGATCGAGATTGATCCAGAAGACATCGTTCTGGGGGAATATCTGCATCTCAATCTGGGAGATCAGGTACCTGTCGATGCAGAAGTGCTTGAAGGAACGATCGAAGTGGATGAGTCCTTGCTGACTGGTGAGAGTGATTCAGTCTTTAAAACAGCAGGTGACAAGCTGATGAGCGGAAGCAATGTCGTTAGCGGTACTTGTCTGGTCACGGCGACGGCGGTCGGACCCGATAGTTATATCAACAAACTCGCAAAATCCAGCAAGGAATTCAAAAAATACCCTTCTCAACTACGCGATTACATGGATAAGATTTTAAAAATCGTCTCGATCTTGCTGGTGCCAGTTGCCATTCTGCTCTATGTCAGAGGTTTTAGTCTAGGACGGTCTTATGTTGAAATTGTTTTAGGAAGTTCAGGTGCCTTGGTCGGCATGATTCCAGAGGGTTTGATTCTCTTGGTTAGTGTGTCCCTAGCAGTAGCAGCCATGAAGCTGGCTAAAAAGAAGGTTCTGGTACAGGAGCTATACTGTGTAGAGACCTTGGCGCGAGTAGATATTCTTTGTTTTGATAAGACGGGAACTATCACGACGGGGAATATGAAGGTCCAAGAAATGGATGCTAATGTAGCAGAGAAACTATCTTCTTATTTGGCTTATTTCGAAGATGAAAATGCAACTTCCCGAGCTCTGAAGACTTACTTAACCTGTGAGAAAAAGTGGGAAGTTCAAGAAGTCGGTGCATTTTCAAGTAAAAATAAGTATTCCTTTGTCCAAGTAAAAGAGGGTGGGACCTATTTCTTCGGAGCCTATGAGTTTCTAGGCTTTACCCAGCCGATGGATGCCTACTATGAACATCTAAAACAGCAAGGTTTTCGAATCTTAACACTCGCTCATAGCAGGGACCAGATTACGAGTCCAGCTAATGTGGAACTACTAGGCCACGTCGTTTTGTCAGATGAGATTAAGGACAATACCAAGGAAACCTTTGACTATTTCGAATCTCAAGGTGTTGAAGTGAAGATTATCAGTGGTGATAATCATGTGGCTGTATATGGGGTGGCTCGTAAGGCAGGTTTTAAGGAAGAAGCGCGGGCTATTGATATGACCAAGGTGAGCGATGATGACTTTGAAAGAGTGGTCTTGGAACACGAAATATTTGGACGTGTGACACCTGAACAGAAGCAAAAGATGGTATCTATTTTGCAAAATGCTGGTAAAACAGTTGCCATGAGTGGTGATGGAGTCAATGATGTCCTGGCTCTCAAGAAAGCAGATATTAGTTTTGCCATGAAGGGGGCTACGAGTGCAGCCAAAAGTGTATCCAATATTGTTTTTCTCACAGATGACTTTGCAGTATTTTATGATATCTTGATGGAAGGACGCCGGGTCATTAACAACATCCAAAAGGTAGCCTCTCTTTTTCTAACAAAGACCTTCTTCTCCATCGTTTTTGCCATTTTGAGTGTGGTATTTGGTTTGGAATTTGCCTTTATCCCCATTCAGTTTACAATCATTTCAGCCATTACGATTGGGATTCCATCCTTCTTCCTGACTTTTGAGTCCAATAAAGAAAAGGTTAGCACTCACTTTATGAGAGATATCCTAACCAACGCGGCGATTGGTGGTGGCGTTCTGGTTGCTAGTGTTCTTTTGACCAATTTCTTTATCACTGTCCCAGGTCAGGTCAAATTTATTTGCTTCCTCCTTGCCCTGATCAATGGTCTGTGTCTAGTTGCCAAGGTCAGCTTGCCTTTTAATCGATACAAGATGCTTTTGCTCACGTTTTTGAGCCTTGCAGCCCTTGTTGGTGTACTTGCCAATACTTTTATCCTACAGGGAGCTTTTGTGCCTTTAGAAGCCAAACAGCTACTCTATGTTGCCATACTAGCAGTGGTGATTGGGTGCTTTCATTATCTTACTAGGAGAAAAAGTTGATACATAAAAAGAATCAGGTTTAATCCTGATTCTTTTTTGTTTATATATTCTCACCGAGATTACATGATACCGAAGAAACGAGCTGCGATACCAACTGCAAAGAGGGCAAGGATGATTGTGATTGGAGATACTTTTTTCTTAAGCAACCACATGCAAAGGAAAGTAAGGAGAAGTCCCATCAATCCTGGAATCAATGAGTCCAACTGACCTTGAAGCGTTTGTGGTTGAACTCTATCTAGGCTCATACCACTAAGCGCTTGACCAAGAATGCCCTTCAACTCAGCTCCTGTAACAGGACCTTCTGGGAAGTTGATGTAGGCACCTTCTGACAATTGTTTGCCTGGAAGGTTGATAGTGAAGTTGATGGATACCCAACGTTGTACAAGAACGGCAAGGATGAACATACCAAGGATAGAAGCACCTTTAGTGATGTCTTTCAAGATACCACCAGACATGTCTTTAGTGATCTCAGATCCAGCTTTGTAACCGAACTCTTGTGTATACCATAGGAAGGCCATACGGATAGCATTCCATCCAAAGAAGAAGAGAAGGGGACCAACAATGTTACCAGATGCAGCAAGTGATGCACCAAGGGCTCCAAGGATAGGACGAACTGTAAACCAGAATACTGGGTCACCGATACCAGCAAGAGGTCCCATCATACCGATTTTAACCCCTTGGATAGCCGCGTCATCGATTTCTACACCGTTAGCGCGCTCTTCTTCAAGTGCAAGAGTAACCCCCATGATAGGAGCAGCTACGTATGGGTGAGTGTTGAAGAACTCAAGGTGACGCTCAAGAGCAGCCGCTTGGTCTTCTTTTTTAGTGTATAATTTTTTGATAGCTGGGATTAATGAGTAAGCCCAACCCAAGTTTTGCATACGTTCGTAGTTCCAAGAACCTTGAAGGAATTGTGAACGCCACCAAACTTTTTGACGATCTGATTTTGATAATTGAATTTTTTCAGCCATGATTGTTCCCCTTTCTAGTAGTCTTCTAGGATATCACCGATTGGGTCGTTAGAAGTCGCAGCTCCGCCGCCACCGTTTCCACCTTGTTTTGTAAGGTTAAGGTAGATGAAGGCAAGGGCAACACCGATGACACCAAGGGCAATCAAAGTCAATTGAGAGATAGCTGCAAGAGCAAAACCGATAGCGAAGAATGGCCATACTTCACGAGTTGCCATCATGTTGATAACCATAGCGTAACCAACGGCAACGACCATAGCACCACCGACAGCCATACCACCGTTCAACCAGTCTGGCATCAAACCAAGAGCGTCTTGAACAGCAGAAGCTGGGATAGCGATAAGGAAGGCAGCAGGGATTGCAATACGAAGACCTTGAAGAAGAAGTGCAACAAAGTGAGCACGCTCAACAGCTGCAATGTTTCCGTCTTTAGCAGCAGCATCAGCTGAGTGAACTAAGGCAACTGAGATTGTACGAACAATCATTGTCAAGAAAAGTCCAGCTACAGCAAGAGGGATAGCTGTTGCCGTTGCAACGGCGATACCATCAGTAGTAAAGTTACCACCTTTGATCAAGATGATTGCTGCAGCAACAGATGCAAGAGCAGCGTCAGGAGCTACGGCAGCTCCGATGTTTGCCCAACCAAGGGCGATCATTTGAAGAGATCCACCAAGCATAACCCCTGCTTCGAGGTTACCAGTTGCAAGTCCGATAAGGGTACATGCGACGATTGGTTGATGGAATTGGAATTGGTCGAGGATACCTTCAAGACCTGCAAGGAAGGCAACAACTACAACCAAGATAGCAGAAATGATTGAAATATCTGACATGGTTTTATTCCTTTTCTATTTAGTTTTAATAAAGTATTTAATCCTGTTTTCAAAAATGATAGAAACAGATTAACATTATTGAACGTTTGCTTTCTTAATCAAGTCAAACAAATCTTTTTTCGTGTCGTTTGGTACTTTACGTACATCAAATTCAACACCGAGGTCACGCATTTTTTCAAAGGTTGCAACGTCTTCTTTGTCCATAGACAAAACGTTGTTAATCATTGTCTTACCTGTTGAGTGAGCCATAGAACCAACGTTAAGGGTCTTGATTGGCACGCCACCTTCGATAGCACGAAGTGCATCTTGTGGAGTTTCAAACAAGATAAGGGCATGAGTTTCTCCGAAACGTGGGTCTTTTGCAACGTCGATCAATTTCTGGATTGGGACAACGTTGGCTTTTACTCCATTAGGAGCTGCTTGTTTGATCAATTCTTTACGCAACTCGTCGTTTGCAACGTTGTCTGAAGCAACGATGATACGGTCTGCTTTTGAATCAGGAGTCCAAGCAGTGGCAACCTGACCGTGAAGGAGACGAGTGTCTAGACGAGCAAGGTTGATTTTCAGTTTACCGTCACCGATAACTGTTCCTTCTGGAATAGCAGCTTGGGCAACTGGAGCAGCTGCAGCAGTTGCAACTTCCTCAACTGGGTTAAGCTCTTCTGGAAGAGCCTTGATGCCATCTTTGGCTTCTTTAATGATATTCGCAGCGACTTTATCCACACCTGCATTCGCGTCCATAAGGCGCTCTGTGTAGGCTTGGATCAACATCGGCAAGTTCAGTCCTGTGATGATGGCAAACTTACGTTCTGGATTTTCTCCCATTACGCGGCTAGCTTGGTTGAATGGAGATCCACTCCAAAGGTCAGCCAATACTAGAACCTCATCTTCTGCGTCAAATGCAGCCACAGCGTTGTTGAATTTAGCGTAAAGGTCATCTGGACCTTCATTTGGCATAAAGGTTACAACTTGAACCTTTTCTTGTTCACCAAAGATCATAGATCCTGACTGATGAATACCCGCAGCAAATTCGCCGTGGCTCGCAATAATGATTCCGATACTCATTATTGTCATTCCTCCTTATAAAATGTTTGACTATATGTTTAAGAAAACTTTAAGCCTAACTTTAAGTATAAACCGTTTTCATATAAAAATCAACTACTTTTTCTAAAAAGATGTAAAAGTTTTCATAGAATGACTTTTTAAAAATATTAATATATCAATGCTTTTGAGAGATAAATGAAAATGGTAATGGAAAATTTAATATAAAAATACAGAAAATAAGTTGCTTTTGTGAAAACAAAATGAAAACAAAAAGGGAAGATTGCATGGTCGCAATCTTCCCTTTTATAGGAATAAATTTTGTAAAGCGTGGGCAACTCCATCTTCTTCGTTGGTCAGAGGAAGTTGTTCGTCCGCATATGGAAGAAGAGCAGGATTGGCGTTTTTCATAGCATATCCTTTGCCTGCAAATGCCAACATTTCAGTGTCATTATGCTCATCACCAAAGGCGATTAAGTCTTTTTTATCACGATTCATCACATTGAGCAAGTACTCTAGAGCAAAGGCCTTGTTTACACCCTTGGGAGTACACTCGAGGATGTTGAGGGGCCCGCCCCAGGTATTGATAGCTAGTTGGTGCTGATAAAAACGATTCATTTCGTCCGCTAAAGCGTATTTGTCTTCAGCCCTTGTTTGCAAAAGGATGCAGTTGGGATCTTTGGTTACTCGTTCGGGTTTGAATTGATTTTCCGGCCGGAAGTTCTCTACGCCAAATAGTTTAGGATCCGCAATCTCTTCATTCGGAGTCGTGATATAGAACTTTTTTCGATATTCTCCTGCAATAAAGTCAGCCTGGATGTCCTCCGGGCGCTTGACCATGTCTAGGAGGTATTTTTTGTCCAAGGTCAAGCACTTTTCATGCGCCCAAGCCTGTCCTGGTAGATGGGTAAGGGAACCATTAAAGTTAATCATGGGAGTATGCAATTCTAGCTCACGGTAGAAGTCTTTTGCCATACGATACGGACGACCTGTCGTGATGATGACATGGTGTCCTTTTTCTGAAATTTTTTTGATCGTCTCTTTGGTGAAATCGGAGAGCTTGCTTTCACTATTCAGCAGGGTTCCGTCCAAATCGACCGCGATAATTTTTTTAGTCATATAAACCTTCCTAGTCGTTTCCAGATAAGATGTCTACTATTATATCAAAAAGAAGGAAGAAAAGCAGACAAGAACAAAAACTACAGTTGCTTTGATTTGTTAAATAAATCAAACAAACATATTGAAAAGGTGAATGATAAATGATATAATACTGATATTGTTCGTAAAAAACAAAAGGAGATTAAAGATGGACAAACTATTTAAACTAAAAGAGCACGGGACAGATGTCCGTACAGAGGTGCTTGCTGGTTTAACAACATTCTTTGCAATGAGTTATATTCTCTTTGTAAACCCTCAAATGCTTTCCCAAACGGGTATGCCTGTTCAAGGTGTGTTCTTGGCAACGATTATCGGTTCTGTAGTCGGTACTTTGATGATGGCTTTCTATGCTAATTTGCCCTACGCACAAGCACCAGGTATGGGACTAAATGCCTTCTTCACATTTACAGTTGTATTTGGGATGGGCTATACTTGGAAAGAAGCTCTTGGTATGGTCTTCATTTGTGGAATTATTTCACTGATTATCACCTTGACAAATGTTCGTAAAATGATCATCGAATCTATTCCAACAACACTTCGTTCAGCTATTTCGGCTGGTATTGGTGTTTTCCTTGCCTATGTTGGGATTAAGAATGCCGGTCTCTTGAAATTCTCAATCGATCCAGGTACTTATACGGTAGCAGGTGAAGGAGCAGACAAGGCTCAAGCTGCACTTACTGCAAACTCAGCAGCCGTTCCAGGTTTGGTTGACTTCAATACTCCAGCCGTATTGGTGGCTCTTGCTGGTTTGGCTATTACCATCTTCTTTGTTGTTAAAGGCATCAAGGGTGGAATCATTCTTTCTATTTTAACAACGACTGTGCTTGCTATTGCTGTTGGTGTTGTCAAATTATCAGGGATTGACTTCGCTAGCAATAATCTTTCATCAGCGGTTAATGATTTAGGAACTTTGTTTGGTGCTGCTCTTGGTTCAGAAGGTTTAGGATCTTTGATTTCAAACACTTCGCGTTTACCAGAAACTTTGATGGCTATTCTTGCCTTCTCACTAACAGATATTTTTGATACAATCGGTACTCTTATCGGTACTGGTGAAAAAGTTGGTATCGTTGCGACAAGTGGGGAAAACCATGAGTCAGTTAAATTGGACAAGGCTCTTTACTCTGACTTGGTGGCAACTTCAGTAGGTGCCATTGCAGGTACTTCAAACGTTACGACCTATGTTGAGTCTGCGGCGGGTATCGGTGCTGGTGGACGTACTGGTTTGACAGCTTTAGTAGTTGCGATCTGTTTTGCTCTATCTAGCTTCTTTAGCCCACTTCTAGCGATTGTTCCGACAGCTGCAACAGCACCAATTTTGATTATCGTCGGTATCATGATGCTTTCTAACTTGAAAAATATCCCTTGGGATGATATGGCTGAAGCGGTTCCTGCCTTCTTCACATCAATCTTTATGGGATTCAGCTACTCTATCACACAAGGGATTGCTGTTGGTTTCTTGACATATACCTTGACAAAAGTTGTCAAAGGTCAAGCCAAGGATGTGCACGTGATGATTTGGATTTTGGATGCCTTGTTTATCCTTAACTATATCAGTATGGCGCTATAAATGGTATAATAGAAAAAGGGGAGTCTCCCCTTTTTAATTATAAGGAGGTACATCATGAAAGATAAGACGATTTGGCAAGAGGTTTTGAACAGAGGGAAATGGGTGCTCATCCTTTTGGTAGCTTTTGTTCTATCTCAATTTCCTATAGGACTTTCTTTGTTTTTAGCAAACAAACAGTTTCCGATTTTACAGTCAGGGCTCTTAGTAGGTGCCCTATCCATAGTCGTTTTGATTGTATTTATTATTGGTGCACGAAAAACACAACTTGCTACTTTTAATCTATCCTTTTTTAAGGCAAAAGATTTGGCTCGCTTGGTGTTGAGTTATCTGGTGATTTTTGCGACAAATCTCTTGGGTTCACTCCTGCTTCGACTAACAAATGAGGTAACAACCAATAACCAATCAATACTGAATGGTATAGTTCAGAATAGCTCCTTGATTTCAACTTTCTTCCTGCTAGTCTTGATTGCACCAATTTGTGAAGAAATTTTGTGTCGCGGAATTATTCCTAAAAAGATCTTCCGTGGAAAAGAAAAATTAGGTTTTGTTGTTGGTGCAATCGTCTTTGCCTTGCTCCATATGCCAACCAATCTACCTTCTGTGATTATTTATGGAGGGATGTCAACGGTTTTGACTTGGACAGCCTATAAGACTGAGCGTTTGGAGATGTCCATTTTGCTTCATATGATTCTCAATGGTATTGCATTTTGTTTGTTGGCCTTATTGGTGTTGATTAGTAGAAATCTAGGTCTATCATTCTAAACCATTGGCCTACTTGGAAAAGATGAATACTAACGTGTCCATCTTTTTTCTTTTTATGGTAAAATAGAGAGATAATATGGTAGAGAACCTTAAGGGAGTAACCGTTATGTCCAATAAAGTCAACCGCGAAAAAACAGCCATTTGTGGAATTATCAATGTGACGCCAGATTCCTTTTCAGATGGTGGTCAGTTTTTTGCTCTTGAGCAGGCACTCCAGCAGGCTCGTAAATTGATAGTAGAAGGAGCGAGCATGCTAGATATCGGTGGAGAATCAACTCGGCCGGGCAGTAGCTATAGCTATGTTGGGATAGAAGAGGAAATCCAGCGTGTTGTTCCAGTGATTAAAGCTATCCGTGAGGAAAGTGATGTTCTCATTTCCATCGATACTTGGAAAAGTCAGGTGGCAGAGACTGCTTTGAAAGCTGGTGCCAATTTGGTCAATGATATCACTGGTCTCATGGGAGATGAGAAAATGGCGGATGTGGTTGCTAAGGCTGGAGCGAAAGTGGTTATCATGTTTAATCCAGTCATGGCTCGACCTCAGCACCCTAGTTCGCTCATATTTCCTCATTTTGGTTTTGGGCAAGCTTTTACAGAGGAAGAGTTAGCTGACTTTGAAAAAATGCCAATCGAAGACTTGATGGAGGCTTTCTTTGAACGTGCTCTAGCGAGAGCGAACCAAGCTGGGATAGCAAGAGAAAACATTTTGCTGGATCTAGGAATTGGCTTTGGTCTGACTAAGAAAGAAAATCTGCTTCTTCTACGGGATCTGGATAAACTCCATCAGAAAGGCTATCCGATCTTTCTTGGAGTTTCGCGCAAGCGGTTTGTCATTAATATCCTAGAAGAAAATGGCTTTGAAGTTAATCCTGAGACCGAACTTGGTTTCCGCAATCGGGACACAGCTTCGGCTCATGTAACCAGTATCGCTGCGAGACAGGGTGTGGAAGTGGTGCGCGTGCACGATGTAGCCAGTCACAGGATGGCGGTTGAAATTGCGTCAGCCATTCGTTTGGCAGATGATGCAGAAAATCTAGATTTAAAACAATATAAATAAGATGAACGAAATTCAAAACAATCAGTGGATTGCCCACTACCGGACGGACCAACCGCATTTTGGTTTGGAACGAATGGTGGAACTCCTAGCTCTGCGAGGCAATCCCCATCTCAAACTTAAGGTCATCCATATCGGCGGGACCAATGGTAAGGGGTCTACCATTGCTTTTTTGAAAAAGATGCTGGAAAAGCTAGGTCTAAGAGTTGGTGTGTTCAGCTCGCCCTATCTCATTCATTATACGGATCAGATTAGCATCAATGGGGAATCTATTCCCGAGGCTAGGCTAGAAGCCCTCATGGCAGACTATCAGTCTTTGCTTGAAGGGGAATCTGCTGACAATTTGCAGGGAACAACCGAGTTTGAGATTATCACAGCTCTAGCTTATGATTACTTTGCCTCAGAGCAAGTAGATGTGGCCATCATGGAAGTGGGCATGGGTGGTCTTTTGGATAGTACCAATGTCTGCCAGCCGATTTTAACAGGAATTACGACCATTGGACTGGATCATGTAGCCCTACTTGGTGACACCTTGGAAGCTATAGCAGAGCAGAAGGCTGGTATTATCAAACAAGGTATTCCCTTGGTGACAGGTCATATTGTTCCTGAAGCCTTGACTGTGATAGACTCTATTGCAGAAGCTAAAAATGCGCCGATACTTGCCTATGGGAGTGATTATCAGGTTGGTCATCAAAAGAGTGTGGTGACAGGCGAAATCTTTGATTATACTAGTTCTGTCAGACAAGGTCGCTTTCAAACAGGTCTGCTTGGTTTGCACCAGATAGAAAATGCGGGGATGGCCATAGCTTTACTTGATACTTTTTGTCAAGAAGATGGGCGGGAGTTGGCAAGTAATGACTTGGTTGCTCAAGCTTTGAAAGAGACCAGATGGCCAGGGCGTTTGGAGGTCGTGTCTAGTGACCCCTTGATGATTTTGGATGGGGCCCACAATCCCCATGCTATCAAGGCTTTATTAGCAACCTTGCAAGAACGCTTTGCGGATTATCATAAGGAAATCCTCTTTACCTGCATCAAAACCAAGGCCTTGGATGATATGCTGGACTTGCTAGGGGAAATGCCATATACCGAGCTTACCCTGACACATTTTGACGATAGTCGGGCGACGGATGAAAGCGTGCTGAAAGAGACAGCCAAGTCTAGAAATCTCAATTACCAAAGTTGGCAGGATTTTCTAGAGCAGAAATTGACAGATAAAAATGAAGAGAAACAAACAGTTAGGATTATCACAGGTTCCTTGTATTTCTTGAGCCAAGTGAGAGCCTATCTGATGGAGAGGAAGAACGAGAATGGATACACAAAAGATTGAAGCAGCTGTAAAAATGATTATCGAGGCTGTTGGTGAGGACGCTAACCGCGAGGGCTTGCAGGAAACACCTGCTCGTGTAGCCCGTATGTACCAAGAGATTTTTTCAGGTCTTGGCCAAACTGCTGAGGAACACCTGTCAAAATCCTTTGAGATTATTGATGACAATATGGTGGTAGAAAAGGATATTTTTTTTCACACCATGTGTGAACACCACTTCTTGCCTTTTTATGGGAGAGCGCACATTGCCTACATTCCAGATGGTCGGGTGGCAGGCTTGTCTAAGCTAGCCCGTACGGTTGAAGTTTATTCTAAAAAACCACAAATTCAAGAACGTTTGAATATCGAAGTGGCTGATGCCTTGATGGACTATCTGGGGGCTAAAGGAGCCTTTGTTGTCATTGAGGCGGAACATATGTGTATGAGCATGCGTGGTGTCAGAAAGCCCGGCACGGCAACCTTGACAACAGTAGCTCGTGGTCTATTTGAAACAGATAAGGACCTCCGAGACCAGGCTTATCGTTTAATGGGACTATAAAAAGAATCCGCTTCATGCGGATTTTTCTAGAAAGGACTAGTTATGGATCAACTGCAGATTAAAGATTTGGAAATTTTTGCCTATCATGGTCTTTTTCCAAGTGAGAAAGAATTGGGGCAGAAGTTTGTTATTTCCGCAAGCTTATCTTATGATATGACCAAGGCGGCTACAGAATTGGATTTGACAGCTTCTGTCCATTACGGAGAACTGTGCCAGCAGTGGACGACTTGGTTTCAGGAAAGCACTGAGGATTTGATTGAAACGGTAGCTTACAAACTCGTTGAACGTACCTTTGAGACCTATCCTCTTGTCCAAGAGATTGAGTTGGAACTAAAAAAACCGTGGGCTCCAGTGCATTTACCATTGGATACCTGCTCGGTGACCATTCACCGTCGTAAGCAGCGGGCCTTTATCGCTCTAGGAAGTAATATGGGAGATAAGGAAGCCAACTTGGAACAAGCTATTGACAAACTGCGAGCTCGAGGTATCCATATTCTCAAAGAGTCCAGTGTCTTGGCGACGGAACCTTGGGGTGGTGTGGAACAGGATAGCTTTGTCAATCAGGTGATTGAAGTAGAAACCTGGCTACCAGCACCAGTCTTGTTAGAAACATTATTAGCCATTGAGTCAGAAATGGGACGGGTTCGAGAGGTGCATTGGGGGCCTCGTTTGATTGATTTGGACCTACTCTTTGTGGAGGACCAGATTATTTACACAGACGAACTCATCTTGCCTCATCCTTATATAGCAGAACGCCTCTTTGTTCTTGAGCCGTTAGTGGAAATAGCTCCCCATTTTATCCATCCAATCTTAAAACAACCAATTCGTTACTTGGTTGACCAGTTGGAGCAAGGAAATGCCTAAGCTTTCCGAGACCTATAGTAAGTGGAAGAGTATTGGGGAGGGACTACTTGCTATTGTTTTAGGGCTTCTCTTGATTCGTTTTGGACAAGTCATTCCGCGAATGGGGTACCAGTTGCTGATGGGCTACTTTTCCTTGTCAGCAGTTTGGCACTTGTTGACTCGCTGGTTTCAGGATAAAAAACGTCGGGAAAATATCTTTGTAACCTTGGACAAGCTGGTGGTTGCGGCTCTGGTGTTTGACTCTATCATCTTGCAAGACCTTGCCCTCTATCTTTTGGTCTTTATCATTGCGAGCTACCAGCTGTTTACGGGCATCATTAGTCTTGTGACCTGGTCTCTCTATCGAAAAAATGCCATTCATCCTCGGCTCCATCATCTCTTCGATGCTGTATGGATGATAGGATTCGGTCTTTATAGCATCTCTCCTTTTCACGATGCAGCGAATTTTGAATTGCTCTTGCTTGGGTTTTACTTGCTCATGCTAGGAGCTAGTAGCCTCCGGGACGGTTTCTTTTTTGAAAGGATAGAAAACAATCCCAAGCTGAAACGACGTATGCGAATGACTCTGCCGATCTTTGTGACGGCTCTGATTCCTATCAGCACCTTGCGCAAACTAAATGAGTGGCTGTCAAATCATGAAAGCCAAGAAGGGGAAGTTCATTCAGAAAGAAAAAATGATCAGACGGTTGATCTGGAAATTTTTGTCCATACCTCAGAAACCTCCTTCTTCCTTGCTATGGGACATGTGGATATTTGTTATCAAGGGACAGTTATTTCCTATGGTTCCTATGATCCCCGCTCGGAGCGTTTATTCGGTATGGTTGGAGATGGTGTTTTGTTTAAGGCTAATCGGGAAAAATACATCGAACTCTGCAAGAGGGAAAGTCAGAAGACCTTGTTTGCTTATGGTCTGAGTTTGACGGACCAACAGAAAACAGCTATCCAAGCTCGCCTAGCAGAGATAGAAGACCTGTTAATTCCTTGGGAACCAAGCTCACAGTTGATGAAAAGAAGAGAGGGAGAGGTCAAGCATACCTACTCCTACCAACTGAAAGAGGAAGCGGATGCGACCCTCTATAAATTCAGCTCATCCGAGTTTAAGACCTACTTTGTTCTCAGTACCAATTGTGTTTTGCTGGCAGACTCTATCGTGGGAAAAGCTGGGACTGATATATTGAGTCCTCAAGGTTTCATTGTGCCAGGGACTTATCAGGATTATCTTGACTTAGAATATACAAAACCAAACGGTCTAGTTGTCAGTCGATCCATTTATTAGAAAAAGAAAACTCTAGTTCCTCAGCAGTTTACGCCGAGAAGCTAGAGTTTTTAAAATAGGTCATTTTCTTCTGGAAGGAGGATGGTTTCTCTACCGTCCAAGTCTAAAACAAGGACCCTAGGAGGGTAAAGCGGATCGAAAGGATGATTGAAATCAAAATCGATACTAGTCGGAAGGTGCTGGCTAGAAAAATGGAAGGTGATGGTCCCCTTATTGTTGAGCAGTTGAAACTCAAGTTCTTCTTCTAATTCAAATACATTTTTCAGGAAATGATCGATAATATACCATAAAGAGTCAATGACATCATCAGGCAAGCTGGTCACGACACCAAAGCTAGCGGAACGTCTCTGTGTATTTGTAAAAGCCATGTTTTCCTCCCCCTTTTATTTTCCTTATCATACAGCAAAATATCTCAAAAATCAAGAAATCCTACTCGCTTTTTCAAAATGGGAATAAACTGTGAAATTTTTTCAAAGTTTCTCTAAAAAATACTTGAAAGTGTTTACAATAAGTGATAAAATGGAGTAAGTAGATGCGTGAAAGCGAAATTTTCATTATAGAAAGGAAACGGAATGAACACAGATGATACAGTAACGATTTATGACGTCGCCCGTGAAGCAGGAGTTTCGATGGCAACAGTTAGCCGTGTCGTTAATGGCAACAAGAATGTTAAAGAGAACACTCGAAAAAAAGTCCTAGAAGTGATTGATCGCTTGGACTATCGTCCAAATGCGGTAGCACGTGGTTTGGCTAGCAAGAAAACAACGACAGTCGGAGTTGTGATTCCGAACATTACCAATGGTTATTTCTCAACGCTTGCTAAGGGGATTGACGACATTGCTGAAATGTACAAGTATAACATTGTCCTAGCAAATAGTGATGAGGATGATGAAAAGGAAGTTTCAGTGGTTAACACTCTCTTTTCAAAACAAGTCGATGGGATTATCTTTATGGGCTATCACTTGACTGAAAAGATTCGTTCAGAGTTTTCTCGTTCACGGACACCGGTTGTTCTTGCTGGTACTGTGGATGTAGAACACCAACTTCCAAGTGTAAATATCGACTACAAACAAGCAACGATTGATGCTGTGAGCTATCTTCTCAAAGAAAACGAAAAGATTGCTTTTGTGAGTGGACCACTCGTCGATGATATCAATGGCAAGGTTCGTTTGATTGGTTACAAGGAAGCCTTGAAAAAAGCTGGACATTCTTATAGTGAGGGATTGGTCTTTGAATCAAAATACAGCTATGACGATGGTTATGCCTTGGCAGAACGCTTGATTTCATCACAAGCTACAGCTGCAGTTGTAACAGGTGATGAATTGGCGGCAGGTGTGTTGAATGGTTTGGCTGACCATGGCGTATCTGTGCCAGAAGAGTTTGAAATCATCACGACAGATGACTCTCAGATTGCACGATTCACTCGTCCAAACTTGACGACTATTGCCCAACCTCTTTATGACCTAGGCGCTATCAGCATGCGTATGTTGACTAAGATTATGCATAAGGAAGAGTTGGAAGAACGTGAAGTTCTCTTACCCCATGGTTTGACAGAACGTCGTTCAACACGAAAACGTAAATAGAAAAAATCAGGGAATCGCGAAGATTTCCTGATTTTGTGTTCTAGAGAAGAGGATTAGCCTTCCATATAGTCTTTTAAGGCTTGTCCTTTTAGTCCAGCATTAAGGGCAATTAATAATTTGAGGCGCGCTTTTTGAGCGTTGAGTTCTTTGACAAAGAAAACACCAGCTCGTTGCAACTGCACCCCTCCGCCTTGGTAGGCGTAGACAGGTTCAGCAATACCATTAAAACAACGTGAGACCAAGGCGACTGGAATCCCTTTTTGGAGGAGATTTTCCAGCTTTTGAGCTGTTTCTTTTGGAACATTGCCTGCTCCAAAAGCCTGAATGACTAAGCCATCCAGCTGTTCCAAGTCTAACATATCAATCAGCTCGTCTGTCATACCTGCATAGGCTGAGATGATGGGAACTAGACCTTGAATATGTTCGAGATCAAACCGGACGCGAGGTTCAGCCGTTTTGAAGTAGAGGATTTCTTGCTTCATGATGAGACCAAGCGGTCCATGTGTTGGAGTTTGAAAGGTGCTGACGTTGGTCGTATGAGTTTTAGTAACATACTTGGCTGCGTGGATTTCATCGTTCATGACGACCAGTACACCCTTGTCGGCTGCTTTGTCATCGCTGGCAACTCGCAAAGCGCTCAGATAGTTATATACACCGTCGCTACCAAGTTCGTTTGAACTACGCATGGCCCCTGTTAGAACGATGGGGATGGGCGGAATTTTCATGGTATCAAGGAAGTAGGCTGTTTCTTCTAAGGTATCTGTACCATGTGTGATGACAACTCCATCGTAGTTATCAGCGTCCTCTTTAATCTTATGATAGAGTGCAAGCATATGCTTGGGTTTGATATGAGGGCTTGGCAGATTAAAAAAGTCTAGGGCATGAACCTCAATCCCTTCAAGCGGATTGGAAACATGGTTCATGGGATTTTCCTGGCTAGTTACAACGGCACCAGTGGCGTCTGCTTGCATGGAAATAGTTCCACCTGTATGTAAAACAAGGATTTTCTTAGGCATGATTTAGTCACTCTTTCTGAAATGTGGTATAATCATTGTAACACAAAAGGGGAGAATGGGACAGGATGGAAGTCAAGGCTGTTTTTTTTGATATCGATGGAACGCTAGTCAACGATCGCAAGAGTGTTTTGAAATCCACTAAGGACGCGATTAAGATTGTCAAAGAGCAAGGAGTGCTTGTTGGAGTAGCGACAGGACGAGGGCCGTTTTTTGTCAAGGAATTGATGGAAGACTTGGACCTAGACTTTGCGGTGACCTACAATGGCCAATACATTTTTAATAAAGAAAAGGTACTCTTTGCAAGCCCAATCGCTAAGTCAAGCCTACGTCAACTGATTGCTTATGCTAAAAAGGAGCGTAAAGAAATCGCTCTTGGAACCGAGCATGCCGTTGTTGGTTCGAAGATTATGTCATTTGGTCTCGGCTCCTTTTCCCAACGGGTTAGTCGTTTTATCCCGACTGTGCTGACAAGAACCGTTAGCCGTTCCTTTAATCGAATGGTCAGCAAGGCAGTTCCTCAAAAGGAAGACGACTTGCTTAACTTGATTAATCAACCCATTTATCAAGTTTTGATGCTGATGACGCCAGAAGAATCTGAGAAGGCAGCAAGTGATTTTGAAGATTTGAAATTAACTCGAAGCAATCCTTTTGCAGCAGATATCATTAACCAAGGAAATTCCAAACTAGAAGGCATTCGCCGAGTCGGGAAAGAATATGGCTTTGATCTCAACCAAGTCATGGCCTTTGGTGATTCAGATAACGACCTGGAAATGTTGGCGGGTGTCGGTATGTCAGTCGCTATGGGAAATGGCAGTAGCAGTGTCAAAGAAGTTGCCAAGCATATTACGGCAAGTAATCAACAAGATGGTATCCACAAGGCGCTCGAGCACTTTGGTGTTTTGGCTTCAGAAAAAGTGTTTGTCAGTCGAGACTACCACTTTAATAAGGTTAAAACCTTCCACCACATGATGGATGAACGAACTCAAGAAGAACCACAAGCATGGGATGCTGAAGGTGCAACCCACCGCGCAGATTTTAAAATTGAAGAATTAGTAGAGTTTGTTCGCGCAGCAAGTTCTTCGGAGGAAGAATTCCAAAACTCCCTTGCAAGCATGCATGAGGCACTTGATAAGGCGGCAGAGAAAGTGGCGAAAAAGACGCCTGCTAAGCAAAATCTGGTCGGTCAAGTGGATGCTTTGATTGACACACTGTATTTCACATACGGTAGTTTTGTATTGATGGGAGTAGACCCAGAACGCATTTTTGATATTGTCCATGAAGCAAATATGGGGAAGGTTTTCCCTGATGGAAAAGCTCATTTTGACCCAGTTACACACAAGATTTTAAAACCAGATGACTGGGAAGAAAAATATGCTCCAGAACCTGCCATCCGACAGGAACTACAACGTCAGTTTAAAGCTTATGAGCGACATAAAGAAAGAAAAAATTAGAAACAAAAAGGAGCCAGAGGCTCCCTTTTTTAATGATTACAATGTTTTTTCACTTTCTCTCACGACCAGCAAATCGACTTTTGCATGGCGGAGAATGTACTCAGATGAAGAGCCAACCAAGAGGCGTTCAAAGGCATTAAGCCCTGTTGCACCAACGAGAATCAGGTCAACATTTTCTGCGTCTGGAATAGTACGGGCAAGGAGGGTTTTTGGATTTCCCATTTCGATGACGATTTGAATATCGGTCACACCAGCATCTCTTGCGCGCTTTTCGTACTCCTTCATCAGACTTTCAGCATC
Organism: Streptococcus sp. SO2; assembly: GCF_030440025.1. The sequence continues at coordinate 32,928 of NZ_JAQFJH010000009.1, read as the reverse complement.
GACTTGGAGTTCTTCGTAAACTTCAGCATCAAAGGTAGACACGCTTTGAAGAGCGCGTGTGTCGATAACATGGGCAATGGTGAGCTTGGATTCGTTGCGTAGAGCAGTGTAAACACCTTTGACGAAAGCCAAGTCCGCTTCTTTAGAACCATCAATTGCGACCATAACATTTTGGTAACGTTGTGCCATAATGAAACCTCCTGAAATTTTCTTACTGTTATTGTAACCCTTTTCATTAAAGAAGTAAAGTAAAAATCATATTTAAATAAATATTATTGGAGATTCGATTTGGTGGAGATATGTTAAAATAAAAGAAAACGGGATAGTAGGAAACACAGCGAGGGGATGAGAAAGTATGAAAGATTTTGTTCAAGCTTCTAAAAAAATAAGTTTTCTTTATCATGGAATTATCCTTGCGTCACTTGTAGGTGAAGTAGTGATGCTTTGGCAGCTGGAAAGAGTCGTGCCCGTTCTCTATCCAGGATTTGTTAGTTTTCTTCTCTTTCACTTAGTCTACCACATCATTTTATTGGTGATTGCAAAGAGAAGTGGTCGTTTGGACTATTTGGTCACGTGGGGGCTCTTTCTCATGTTTAATCTTTTGTATGACTCCTTTTTAGCATTAGTCTTTCTAGGTTTGTCTTTTGGTATGTGAGAAAATACTTCTGTATTCTAGTTGTTTAGACGGTGAGAACCTAGTCGTTGTGAGTTTTTTTTCTTTGCTTGCTCATTTCAGGAAACTTGTCGCAATCCCTTTCTAGTGGTATAATGTTACTATCTCGATGAATTGAGGAAACAAGATGAAAGAATATAACAAGTCTAGTAAGTTAGAGCATGTTGCCTATGATATCCGTGGTCCTGTTTTGGAAGAAGCTATGCGGATGCGAGCAAACGGAGAAAAGATTTTACGTCTGAATACAGGGAATCCAGCAGAATTTGGCTTTACAGCGCCAGACGAGGTCATTCATGACTTGATTATGAATGCGCGTGATAGTGAGGGATATTCTGATTCCAAAGGGATTTTCTCAGCCCGCAAGGCCATCATGCAGTATTGCCAACTGAAGAAATTTCCCAATGTAGACATTGATGATATCTACCTTGGAAATGGTGTCAGTGAGCTGATTGTTATGTCCATGCAAGGGCTTTTGGATAATGGCGATGAGGTCTTGGTGCCTATGCCAGACTATCCTCTCTGGACAGCCGCGGTCAGCCTAGCTGGGGGAAATGCCGTTCACTATATCTGTGATGAAGCTGCAGAATGGTACCCAGATATTGACGATATTAAGTCAAAAATTACTTCCAATACCAAGGCAATCGTCCTTATCAATCCAAATAACCCAACTGGAGCCCTTTATCCTAAGGAACTCTTGTTGGAGATTATTGAGATTGCTCGTCAAAACGATTTGATCATCTTTGCGGATGAGATTTATGACCGCATGGTAATGGATGGACATGTGCATACGCCTGTGGCGAGCTTGGCACCAGATGTCTTCTGTGTCAGCATGAATGGTCTGTCAAAATCTCACCGTATCGCTGGTTTTCGTGTAGGATGGATGGTCTTGTCTGGTCCTAAGCACCATGTCAAGGGCTATATTGAAGGGCTCAATATGCTGTCCAATATGCGTCTTTGCTCTAACGTTTTGGCCCAGCAAGTCGTACAAACATCACTAGGTGGGCACCAGTCAGTGGATGAATTGCTCCTTCCTGGTGGACGAATTTACGAGCAAAGAAACTTCATTTACAATGCTATCCAAGATATCCCAGGTTTGTCTGCGGTCAAGCCGAAGGCGGGTCTTTATATCTTCCCTAAAATTGACCGCAATATGTACCGCATCGATGATGATGAACAGTTCGTTCTTGATTTCTTGAAGCAGGAAAAGGTTCTCTTGGTTCATGGTCGTGGTTTTAACTGGAAGGAACCAGACCATTTCCGTATCGTTTACCTTCCTCGTGTGGACGAATTAGCGCAAATCCAAGAAAAGATGACACGTTTCTTGAGTCAGTATCGTAGATAAGGCTTTCATAGGGAAAAGCAGGAAACATTTCCTTAGAGCTATTGACAAATAGGTAAGAATCAGATAGAATAGTAAAGTATGTTTAGTAACTGATCACTTTATAGCCGGCTAAACGAATACAAAATCTATGAGGAGGTATTCATCGTGAAACGTACTTATCAACCAAGTAAACTTCGTCGTGCGCGTAAACACGGATTCCGTAACCGTATGTCAACTAAAAACGGTCGTCGCGTATTGGCAGCTCGTCGTCGTAAAGGACGCAAAGTTTTGGCTGCATAATCCAAACGAATTCAACAAAGAAGTCAGTAGGAACTCGAGTCTACTGGCTTTTCTTTTTATCTTAAAGGGTGCATTGTCCTTGAAATCGGTCATTTTAGATGAAACTCGTGGAGGGCTCTTTTAAAAGGTCATATACAAAAAACTCAAAACCAGATATAAGTTACTGATTTTGAGTTTTTGTTTATTCTTTTAAGTGATAAGAGTAACTGGCGACAACGACGTCTTCATGCCATCTGAGAGCGTATTTTAGTTTGAGGCTCATTTGATTGTGCAGGATATTTTGCCAAGGCTTGTTAGGGATAAACTGTGGGACAAGGACTGTAACGGTGTAGTTTTTTTGCCTAGCTTCTTGGGCGATTCGTTTGACATACTTAACGCTAGGGGTGATGATGTCGCGGTAGCTGGTATTGATATTCTTCAGAGTGATATTTGGGAAGTAATCGGCAAATTCCTGAAGAATTTCTTGGTCTTTATCGGCCGTTTCTTTAGTAGAAATGTGCATGGCCAACACTTCGTCACCGATACTTTGAGCGTAGTTAATGGCTCCAACACTTACTCGAGTAACATTTCCAACTAGGACAAGGACAAGATTGCCGTCGTAAGTGCGCTTTTCAATTCCTTCGTAGAGTCGTAGTTGTTTTGCCACTTTTTGGTAATGGCTGTGAATGGACAAAAAGAGGAAAGTTAGAACTAGGATAATTGGGAAGAATGGCCAGATATCACCCAGTCTGAAGAGGAGTAAAATGAGGACAATAGCATAACAAATGATGGCCCCAAGGATATTAGCAAAGGCAGGTTTTAAGAAGTTTGCTCCTTTTTCCTTTTTCCAATGGCGAATCATCCCAGTCTGAGAGAGGGCAAAGGGAACGAAGACCCCGATAGTATAAAGAGGAATCAAGCGTTCAGTATTGCCGTTAAAAATGAGAAGAAGGATCATAGCTCCAAAAGCCAGAGTTAAGATACCGTTGGAGTAGCCGAGACGATCCCCTTTTTCCATAAAGAGATGGGGCATGTACTTGTTTTTAGCCATATTGTAAGCCAGCATAGGGAAGGCTGAAAAACCAGTATTTGCAGCTACAGCTAGAATCAAGGCTGTTGAGAACTGGAAGAGATAGTAGCTAGCATGACCAAAGAATGAATCACCAAGAATGCCCTTGGCCATTTGCGAGAGGATGGTTTCTCCATTTTGAGGAGTGATACCCATCCAGTAGTTTAGGAAGGTGATGCCTGCAAAAAGGAATCCTAAAATCAAGGACATGATGGTCAAGGTCTGAGCAGCATTCTTTTCTTTCGGAGTTTTGAAAAATGGTACCGCATTTGAAATAGCTTCAACCCCTGTCAGAGAGGCAGAGCCACTGGTAAATGCTCTCAATAGGAGAACGATGGAAAGGCTCGGAACGATTTGTCCAATGGCTGAAGTCGCCTGATAGTTTAGGGAACCTGTAAACAGTTGAAAGAACCCATAAAGCAAGAGAAAGACAGTACTGAAGATAAAGAGGTAGACGGGAATCATCAGAGAGCTGGCAGATTCTTTCAATCCTCTTAAATTTAAGAGCATGAGCAGGCAGACTAGGAAAATAGAGATATGAAGATTGTAGGGATGTAGGGGAGGTATGGCTGCTGTAATAGCATCAGCTCCAGACGCAACGGATACGGCTACTGTCAGCATATAGTCAACAAGGAGGCTACCCCCTGCAATCAAGCCTAGTTTAGGGGAGAGATTTTCCCGAGTGACCATATAAGCCCCTCCACCTTGAGGATAGGCGTGGATGATTTGACGATAGGAAATGGTCAAACTAGCGAGTAGTAAGAGGACAAAAATACCGATAGGGAGGCTCCACCAAATGGCGAGAGGAGAGAGACTGACTAAAACGAGAATGACTTGTTCAGGTCCATAGGCAATAGAAGACAGGGCATCACTGGATAACATTGCAAGTGCCTGCATTTTTCCCAACAATCCCCCTTCGCCGTCTGTGAGAGACTTGAGTGGTCGACCGATAAAGGTATATTTTAATTTTCTAAACATTTTCGTTTCCTTTGCTGAAAATTTCAATAAGTGTTATTATACTGCTTTGAAAAAGGGCAGTCAAGGGAGAATGATTGGTATTAGAATATTTTTACAAGCCGAGAGATGCTATTTTTGGTATAATAGATGAAAGAAAATGAGGTTAGAAGAGATGATTTTTGATACGCACACACATTTAAATGTAGAAGAATTTGCAGGACGTGAGGCAGAAGAAATCGCCTTGGCTGCTGAGATGGGTGTGACACAGATGAATATTGTTGGTTTTGATAAGCCAACCATTGAGCGAGCCCTAGAGTTGGCAGATGAGTATGAGCAACTCTACGCAACTATTGGCTGGCATCCGACGGAAGCAGGGACTTACACAGATGAGGTCGAAGCTTACTTGCTTGAAAAGCTAAAACATCCCAAGGTTGTTGCCTTGGGGGAGATTGGTCTGGACTATCACTGGATGACAGCACCTAAGGAAGTACAGGAGCAGGTTTTTCGTCGTCAGATTCAGCTGTCTAAGGACTTGAATTTGCCCTTTGTGGTCCACACTCGTGATGCGCTAGAAGATACTTATGAGATTATCAAGAGCGAGGGCGTTGGTCCTCGTGGTGGAATTATGCATTCATTTTCAGGCTCTTTGGAGTGGGCTGAGAAGTTTGTCGAGCTTGGCATGATTATTTCTTTCTCAGGTGTAGTGACCTTTAAGAAAGCGACGGATATTCAAGAGGCTGCTAGGGAACTTCCTTTGGATAAAATCCTCGTTGAGACAGATGCCCCTTACCTAGCTCCTGTTCCTAAACGTGGCCGTGAAAACAAAACAGCCTATACTCGCTATGTGGTGGACTTTATCGCCGACTTGCGTGGGATGACGACAGAAGAATTAGCTGCTGTGACAAGTGCCAATGCCGAGCGTATTTTTGGATTGGAAAAACAATCATGAAAGAGAAAATTTCCCAAGTCATCGTGGTCGAAGGACGGGATGATACAGCCAATCTCAAACGTTACTTTGATGTAGAGACCTATGAAACACGAGGTTCCGCAATAAATGACCAGGATATAGAGCGGATTCAGCGCCTGCATGAATTGCATGGAGTCATTGTCTTTACAGATCCAGATTTTAATGGGGAACGCATTCGACGCATGATTATGACGGACATTCCAACAGTGCAGCATGCCTTTCTCAAGCGAGATGAGGCTGTTCCCAAATCCAAGTCCAAGGGGCGTTCTCTGGGAATTGAACACGCCAGCTATGAAGATCTAAAAACAGCGCTGGCTCGTGTGACAGAGCAATTTGAAAACGAGAACGAGTTTGACATCAGTCGTGGTGACTTGATTCGCCTAGGTTTCCTAGCGGGAGCAGACAGCCGTAGGCGCCGAGAGTATCTAGGCGAACAGCTCCGCATCGGTTATTCCAATGGGAAACAGCTGCTCAAGCGGTTGGAGTTGTTTGGAGTAACTTTGGCAGAAGTGGAAGAGGTTATGGAAAGTTATGAGAAAGACTCTAAAGTGTAGAGAATTATGTTAAAATGAAGGTAGTGTATTTAAGTTAATAGGAGGCTGTATGAAAAATAAGGATGGTAAATTATTGTTGAGTTTTGCTGCAGTCGGAGTTGTGATTGTTGGTATTATTTTATATATGAATAATCTTTTTGAGGGTAAGAATTTAATTCTTAATAGTTTATCCCAAGGAGAAGTATTAGCGGGCATAGTTATTGCGTTGCCGACATTAGTTACTTGGAATCAAGCTATTGAACAAAGTAAAGAAAATAAGAAAAATACTGTGTCTGATAATGTTAGAGACACTGTGAAGTATTATGATAAGCAACTTACAGAACTTGTTGCAGATATTAGTAAGACCAAAGAGTTACCCTTTTATAAGGCGGGAAAAATTGAATATATCATTGATACGTATAATAAATTATTAAAGGAATGGAATGAGATATTAAAATTAGATATTTCTCTTGACTTTGTTCAAGTATTGTCTACAATTTGTTCAATAAAATATCCAAAAGGAATAGAGAATCCTGGGAATGAGTTGGCGGAGAACTGGAAATATAATTTGAGCACAGCACTGAAACCAGTTATGAGAGAAATAATATCTTTGAAAAAGGAAGAAATATTTGGTTCCAAGGAAGTTAAATATTTCAGTTATGTTGAATTTGGTGTTACTGGATATGAGATTGAAAAAGTAAAGTTTAAAGACAAAAGCTTTGTAGAGTGTACTTTTTCTGCTGATTTTTTTGCTTCAAATTCATTTGAAGCATGTGAATTTATCAACTGTAGTATCAGTACTGGTGAGTTATCTGAACAAAAAGTGAAAGAATTACTAAGTGATAGTAATACGATTATAGGAACATTTAAAGACTCTAATGAGGATGATTTTGCTGAGCAATTTTATTCTACATCTGTTTCAGAATATGGAACTGTATTTGATGCCCGAGAAGGGATTATAGCTGATAACTATATTTTAGGAAACAAGTTTTTTGAAATTGATTCTAAGTCAGAAAATAGGGAAGAAATTTATAAGGATATTATTAATGGGTTGGTATCGTACGGCATAGGAGTTGATGAAAAAAGAAATAACAAAAAAATAAGTATCAGTAAAAATTATATAACGGAGGAAAACAAATCCAGCTATATTGCTGGAAGTTTATTCTCTGGTTGGAATAGTCTATTTTCAGAGAAAATACAAAAGTCTAATAATTTCAAATATTATATATTTTGTATAAAGAATGAAAATGTTTATAATACAATAGTTTTTGAAAATGATAGCTTTACTAGATTTTTAAAGAAAAAGAATATAGATAAGGCAGGAAAGTATAATTTTTATTTTACTGGTTTTAATAGTAATGTGGAAAAAGAGTAGATAAATGAGAATTGCAGATTATAGCGTGACCAAGGCAGTGCTGGAGCGTCACGGTTTTACCTTTAAAAAATCCTTTGGGCAAAATTTCCTGACGGATACCAATATTCTTCAAAAAATCGTGGATACAGCTGAGATTGATGATCAGGTTAATGTCATTGAAATCGGTCCAGGAATTGGTGCCTTGACAGAATTTTTGGCTGAGCGTGCGGCAGAGGTCATGGCTTTTGAGATTGACCACCGTTTGGTACCGATTTTAGCGGATACCCTGCGTGATTTTGATAATGTGACCGTAGTCAACGAGGACATTCTCAAAGTTGACTTGGCGCAGCATATCCAGAATTTCAAAAATCCAGACCTGCCCATTAAGGTGGTAGCCAACTTGCCTTACTACATTACGACGCCTATTCTCATGCACTTGATTGAAAGTGGCATTCCTTTTAGTGAGTTTGTCGTTATGATGCAAAAAGAAGTGGCAGATCGTATCTCCGCTCAACCCAATACCAAGGCTTACGGTAGTTTGTCGATTGCTGTCCAGTATTACATGACAGCCAAGGTTGCCTTTATCGTGCCTCGTACGGTCTTTGTGCCAGCCCCAAACGTGGACTCGGCTATCCTGAAAATGGTACGCCGTCCAGAACCAGCCGTAGCAGTGAAAGATGAACAATTTTTCTTTAAAGTTTCCAAGGCTAGTTTCACTCATCGTCGCAAGACCTTGTGGAACAACTTAACAGGCTACTTTGGCAAGACTGATGAAGTCAAGGAAAAGTTGACCAAGGCTTTGGATCAGGCAGGCTTGTCTCCATCTGTGCGTGGGGAAGCACTTAGCTTGGAAGAATTTGCCAGTCTGGCAGATGCGCTTAAAGGACAAGGACTCTAAGATGCAGGGACAAATTATTAAAGCCTTGGCAGGATTCTACTATGTAGAGAGTGGTGGTCAAGTTTACCAGACACGTGCGCGTGGGAATTTCCGTAAAAAAGGGCACACGCCCTATGTTGGGGATTGGGTAGACTTTTCTGCCGAGGAAAATTCTGAAGGTTATATCCTTAAGATTCATGAACGGAAAAACAGTCTGGTCCGTCCTCCTATTGTCAATATTGACCAAGCCGTGGTGATCATGTCCGTCAAGGAACCTGATTTTAATAGCAATTTGCTGGATCGGTTCTTGGTTCTTCTGGAACACAAGGGCATCCATCCTATCGTCTATATTTCCAAAATGGACTTGCTGGAGGATAGGGGAGAACTGGATTTTTACGAACAAACCTATCGTGCCATTGGTTATGACTTTGTGACCAGTAAGGAGGAACTCCTGCCCCTGTTGACAGGAAAAGTGACGGTCTTTATGGGGCAGACAGGTGTTGGAAAATCAACCCTCCTCAATAAAATCGCACCGGACCTCAATCTTGAAACAGGAGAGATCTCAGACAGTCTAGGTCGTGGTCGCCATACCACTCGAGCTGTTAGTTTTTACAATCTCAATGGGGGTAAAATCGCGGACACGCCAGGATTTTCATCACTGGATTATGAAGTGTCAACGGCTGAAGACCTCAATCAGGCCTTTCCAGAGATTGCCAGTGTCAGTCGAGACTGTAAATTCCGTACTTGTACCCATACCCATGAACCGTCCTGTGCGGTTAAGCCAGCTGTAGAAGAAGGAACCATTGCAACCTTCCGTTTTGACAACTACCTGCAATTTCTCAGTGAGATTGAAAATCGCAGAGAAACCTACAAAAAAGTCAGCAAAAAAATTCCAAAATAAGGAGAAACAGATGTCTCAATACAAGATTGCTCCGTCAATTCTGGCAGCAGATTATGCCAACTTTGAACGAGAAATTAAACGTCTAGAAGCAACTGGGGCTGAATATGCCCATATCGATATTATGGATGGTCACTTTGTACCACAAATCAGTTTTGGTGCCGGTGTGGTTGAAGCTCTTCGCCCCCATAGCAAGATGGTCTTTGACTGCCACTTGATGGTCGCTAATCCAGAGCATCATTTAGAGGACTTTGCGCGTGCAGGTGCAGATATCATCAGTATCCATGTGGAAGCAACGCCTCATATCCATGGGGCTCTTCAAAAAATTCGTTCTCTTGGTGTCAAACCTTCTGTTGTCATTAACCCTGGTACGCCTGTGGAGGCAATCAAGCACGTTCTTCACCTAGTTGACCAAGTCTTGGTCATGACAGTGAATCCTGGATTTGGTGGGCAAACTTTTCTGCCTGAAACCATGGACAAGGTTCGTGAGTTGGTTGCCCTTCGTGAGGAAAAAGGTTTGAACTTTGAGATCGAAGTCGATGGTGGGATTGATGATCAAACCATTTCTCAAGCTAAAGAAGCTGGTGCTACAGTTTTTGTAGCAGGGTCTTATGTCTTTAAGGGAGATGTCAATGAACGAGTGCAAACTCTCAGAAAACAATTGGACTAGGGTTGCCGTTTTTGCCGGCGGGGATCGCGGTCATTATCGGACGGATTTTGATTGCTTTGTCGGTGTGGATCGCGGTTCGCTCTGGGTCTTGGAAGAAGATCTGCCTCTCACTCTAGCAATTGGGGATTTTGATTCGGTGACTGCAGACGAACGCCAGTTGATTCAAAAACGTGCCCAACATTTTGTTCAAGCTCAGCCAGAAAAGGATGATACGGATCTGGAATTGGCTCTCTTGACCATCTTTGAGCAAAATCCTCAAGCCCAAGTGACCATTTTTGGGGCTTTGGGTGGTCGTATTGATCATATGCTGGCTAATGTCTTTCTGCCTAGCAATCCCAAGTTGGCACCCTATATGCGCCAGATAGCGATTGAGGATGGGGAAAACTTGATTGCCTATTGTCCAGAAGGGAGCAGTCAGCTTCAACCCCGTTCAGACTACGATTATCTAGCCTTTATGCCAGTTCGGGATAGCCAGCTGACTATTCTTGGTGCCAAGTACGAATTGACAGAGGAGAATTTTTTCTTTAAAAAAGTGTACGCTTCTAACGAATATATAGATAGGGAAGTTTCGGTGACTTGCCCTGATGGCTATGTGGTTGTCTTGCATAGCAAGGACAGGAGGTAGGATGGAGACTGTATTACTACTATTATTAATTGCCGACCTAGCTGGACTCTTTCTCATTTGGCAAAGGCAAGATAAGCAAGACAAGTACCTAGCCAAGAGCTTGGAGGATCAGGCAGACAATCTTTCAGATCAACTGGATTACCGCTTTGAACAAGCCAGACAAGCCAGCCAGCTGGATCAAAAAGACTTGGAAGTGGCTGTCAGCGACCGTTTGCAAGAAGTGCGAATGGAGTTGCACCAAGGGCTGACTCAAGTTAGACAGGAGATGAACGAGAATCTCCTTCAAACCAGAGATCAGACCGACCAACGCCTTCAAGCCCTGCAGGAGTCCAATGAGCAACGTTTGGAACAAATGCGTCAAACTGTCGAGGAAAAGTTAGAAAAGACCTTGCAGACACGCTTGCAGGCTTCCTTCGAGACAGTTTCCAAACAACTGGAGTCTGTCAATCGTGGCCTGGGAGAAATGCAGACAGTTGCCCGCGATGTTGGCGCACTCAACAAAGTTCTCTCTGGGACCAAGACGCGAGGGATTCTAGGAGAATTGCAACTGGGGCAAATCATCGAAGACATCATGACACCAGCCCAGTACGAACGAGAATTTGCAACGGTTGAGAACTCTAGCGAGCGAGTGGAGTATGCCATCAAGTTACCTGGACAGGGGGACCAGGAATATGTCTATTTACCGATTGACTCCAAGTTTCCACTGGCGGATTATTACCGCTTAGAAGAAGCTTATGAAGCAGGCGATAAGGACGAAATCGAACGTTGTCGTAAGTCACTTTTAGCTAGCGTCAAGCGCTTTGCCAAGGATATCAAGAGCAAGTATCTGGCGCCGCCTCGAACGACCAATTTTGGAGTCTTGTTTGTTCCAACAGAAGGACTTTACTCAGAAATCGTCCGCAATCCTGTCTTCTTTGATGATTTGAGACGGGAGGAGCAGATTATTGTTGCTGGTCCAAGTACCCTATCAGCCCTGCTTAACTCTCTATCAGTTGGCTTCAAAACTCTCAATATCCAAAAGAGTGCAGATCATATCAGCAAGACTCTTGCTAGCGTTAAGACTGAGTTTGGCAAGTTCGGGGGGATTTTGGTTAAGGCACAAAAACATCTTCAACATGCCTCTGGCAATATTGATGAATTATTAAACCGTCGTACCACAGCTATCGAGCGGACGCTCCGTCACATTGAGTTATCAGAAGGTGAGCCTGCGCTTGATCTACTCCATTTCCAAGAAGATGAGGAAGAATATGAAGATTAGTCACATGAAAAAAGATGAGCTGTTTGAAGGTTTTTACCTGATTAAGTCAGCTGACCTGAGACAGACACGAGCTGGGAAAAACTACCTAGCCTTTACCTTCCAAGACGATAGCGGCGAGATTGAGGGGAAACTATGGGATGCCCAACCTCATAACGTTGAGGCCTTTACCGCTGGGAAGGTGGTCCACATGCAGGGACGTCGAGAAGTGTACAATAATACTCCTCAAGTCAATCAAATTACTCTCCGCTTGCCTCAGCCTGGGGAACCCAATGATCCAGCTGACTTCAAGGTCAAGTCACCAGTTGATGTCAAGGAAATCCGTGACTACATGTCGCAAATGATTTTCAAGATTGAAAATCCTGTCTGGCAGCGTATCGTTCGTAGTCTCTACACCAAGTATGATAAGGAATTCTACTCCTATCCGGCTGCCAAGACCAACCACCACGCCTTTGAAACGGGTTTGGCCTATCATACAGCAACCATGGTGCGCTTGGCAGATGCTATTAGTGAGATTTATCCTCAGCTCAACAAGAGCCTACTCTATGCGGGGATTATGCTGCACGACTTGGCTAAGGTTATTGAGTTGACGGGACCAGATCAGACGGAGTATACAGTACGAGGCAATCTCCTTGGCCATATCGCCCTGATCGATAGTGAGATTACCAAGACCGTCATGGAACTGGGCATCGATGATACTAGAGAAGAAGTGGTGCTACTGCGCCATGTCATCCTCAGTCATCATGGCTTGCTGGAGTATGGAAGTCCAGTCCGTCCACGCATTATGGAGGCAGAGATTATCCATATGATTGACAATCTAGATGCCAGCATGATGATGATGTCAACAGCTCTAGCTTTGGTGGACAAAGGAGAGATGACCAATAAAATCTTTGCTATGGACAATCGTTCCTTCTATAAACCAGATTTAGATTAATAATTTAAGAAAAACGAGCATTTTTTACGCAATAATGTTCGTTTTTTTATGTGAATGTGGTATAATGGATAAAATATCAAAATTAAATGGAATGGTAAATAAAAATGAAATTAAGAAGAAGTGATCGGATGGTTGTCATTTCCAACTATTTGATTAATAATCCATACAAACTAACAAGTCTCAATACCTTTGCAGAAAAGTACGAATCTGCTAAATCATCGATTTCAGAGGACATCGTGATTATCAAGCGTGCCTTTGAGGAAATAGAAATTGGCCATATTCAGACTGTGACTGGAGCAGGTGGTGGCGTTATCTTTACACCCTCAATCTCGAGTCATGAAGCCAAAGAAATGATAGCAGACTTGCGTGACAAACTTTCAGAAAGCGACCGTATCTTGCCAGGTGGCTATATCTATCTGTCTGATCTGCTCAGTACACCTGCCATTTTGAAAAATATTGGGCGTATCATTGCCAAGAGCTTTATGGACCAAAAAATCGATGCCGTGATGACAGTAGCAACTAAAGGTGTGCCACTCGCAAATGCAGTTGCCAACGTCCTCAATGTTCCATTTGTCATTGTGCGCCGTGACTTGAAAATTACCGAAGGTTCAACGGTCAGCGTCAACTATGTTTCAGGTTCAAGTGGCGACCGTATTGAGAAAATGTTCCTTTCAAAACGCAGCCTCAAGGCAGGCAGTCGTGTCTTGATTGTGGATGATTTCTTGAAAGGCGGAGGAACTGTCAACGGGATGATCAGTCTCTTGCGTGAGTTCGATTCTGAACTAGCTGGTGTCGCAGTCTTTGCAGACAATGCCCAAGAAGAACGTGAAAAGCAGTTTGATTACAAGTCACTCTTGAAAGTAACCAATATTGATGTTAAGAACCAATCCATCGATGTTGAGATTGGAAATATCTTTGACGAAGACAAATAAGAGATAGAACTAAAGGTTGGAACGATTGTCCCAGCCTTTCTTTGCAAACAGAATAGAAGGATGCTTATGAAAACACCATTTATCAGCCGTGAAGATTTAGAAACAATTGTTGCAGAGTTCCCGACTCCCTTTCACTTATATGACGAGAAGGGGATTCGTGAAAAAGCAAGAGCCGTCAACAAGGCCTTTTCCTGGAACAAGGGCTTTAAGGAATATTTTGCAGTCAAGGCCACTCCAACCCCAGCCATCTTGAAAATCCTCCAAGAGGAAGGGTGCGGTGTGGACTGCTCTAGTTATGTAGAGCTCTTGATGAGCCATAAACTGGATTTCCCCGGTTCTGAGATCATGTTCTCTTCTAACAACGCGCCTGACAAGGAATATGCCTATGCGCGTGAGTTAGGTGCGACCATTAACTTGGATGCCTTTGAAGACATTGAACATCTAGAGCGAGCGGCAGGCATTCCAGAAATTATCTCTTGTCGTTACAATCCTGGAGGTGTTTTTGAACTGGGTACCGACATTATGGACAATCCAGGAGAAGCCAAGTTTGGGATGACCAAGGACCAGCTTTTTGAAGCCTTTGCGATTTTGAAGGAAAAAGGAGCCAAGACTTTTGGGATTCACTCTTTCCTAGCATCCAATACTGTCACCCATCTCTACTACCCAGAGTTGGCTCGTCAGCTTTTTGAATTGGCTGTTGAAATCAAGGAAAAGTTGGGCATTTCACTAGACTTTATCAATCTTTCCGGCGGTATTGGTGTCAACTATCGCCCAGACCAGGAGCCAAATGATATCGCTGTGATTGGTGAAGGGGTGCGTAAGGTTTATGAGGAAGTCCTTACGCCAGCAGGTCTTGGTCAGGTTAAGATTTTCACCGAATTGGGCCGCTTTATGTTAGCCCCTCACGGAGCTCTCGTCACAAGAGTCACTCATAAGAAAAAAACCTATCGTACCTATCTGGGTGTGGATGCATCAGCAGTCAACCTCATGCGCCCAGCCATGTATGGAGCCTACCACCATATCACCAATCTGACTCATACAGATGGACCAGTTGAGGTGGTAGATGTGGTTGGTTCACTCTGTGAAAACAATGATAAATTTGCAGTGAATCGCGAACTACCTCATACAGAAATCGGTGATTTGCTAGTGATTCATGATACAGGTGCACATGGATTCTCCATGGGTTACCAGTACAATGCAAAATTACGCTCGGCAGAAATCCTCTATACCGAAGAAGGAAAAGCCCGTCAAATCCGCCGTGCAGAGCGTCCTGAGGACTATTTTGCAACCTTGTATGGTTTTGATTTTGAATCGGATCGGTAAAAGAAATTGAAAATGAAAGTGAAAAACAGATTGCTTTCTAAAAAATAGACAAAAAAACCTTGTTTTTCACCTTACTCGTGATATAATAAAACTATAAAACGGTTTCAAGGAAGGTGACGATATGTCTGAAGAAACAATTGACTATGGACAAGTGACAGGAATGGTGCATTCGACAGAGAGTTTTGGGGCGGTAGATGGCCCTGGGATTCGTTTCATTGTCTTTTTGCAGGGCTGTCACATGCGTTGCCAGTACTGTCATAACCCCGACACATGGGCTATGGAGACCAATAAATCACGCGAACGCACAGTAGACGATGTCTTGACAGAAGCCCTTCGCTACCGTGGTTTCTGGGGAGACAAGGGAGGAATCACTGTCAGTGGAGGAGAAGCCCTCTTACAGATTGATTTCCTAATTGCCCTCTTTACCAAGGCCAAGGAAAAAGGAATCCACTGTACTTTGGATACCTGTGCCCTTCCGTTCCGTAATAAACCACGTTATCTCGAAAAGTTTAATAAACTCATGGCGGTGACAGACTTGGTTCTCCTGGACATCAAGGAAATCAACGAAGAACAGCACAAGATTGTCACAAGCCAAACTAATAAAAACATCTTGGCCTGTGCCCAGTACCTATCAGATATCGGGAAGCCTGTTTGGATTCGCCATGTGCTGGTTCCAGGATTGACAGATAGAGATGAGGATTTGATCGAACTCGGTAAATTCGTCAAAACCCTCAAAAACGTTGACAAGTTTGAAATCCTACCTTATCACACGATGGGAGAATTCAAGTGGCGTGAACTAGGAATTCCTTATTCGCTCGAAGGGGTCAAACCACCAACAGCAGACCGCGTTAAGAATGCTAAAAAACTCATGGATACAGAGAGCTATCAAGACTACATGAAACGTGTTCATGGATAAAAAAGAAGCCTGATGGAGACATCGGGCTTTTGTGATGCAAAAAGACTTAGCCTTTCAGCTAAGCTTTTTTCTTATTTTCTAGAATGTTGTTTACCAGCATTGCGTTTTTTATGTTTCTTGTTAGTCATGATCGCAGTTGCTTGGTTTGGAGTGACATCTTTGCGTCCGCCTCCAGTTGAAAATGAACGTGCTTTTGGTGGATTTTTGGCAAATTCTTCACGAACTTTTTTGCGAAGTTTTGGACGAACAACATAGTTAACGATGAATTGTTGGAGAATCATCATGAAACCACCGACAACCCAGTAAAGTGTCACACTTGCTGGTGCGAAGAAGGAGAAGACGACAATCATGAGTGGGCTCATGTAGATCATTTTCTTGAGCTGTTCTCTTTGCATCTCGTCTTCTACTCCATGAAGTGAGAGGAGTGATTGGAGATAGTAGAGGATACCAGCGAAGGCAACAAGGAGCATACTTGGTGAACCAAGATCGATACCCAAGAAGGTAGAGCTAGCTACCCCATCAGTGTATTGGGCTGCAAAGTAGATAGCAGAGAAGAAAGGCATTTGAATGAGGATAGGGAAGCATCCTACACCACCTAACATGCTGATGCCGTGTTCTTTCTGAGCTGCAAAGAGAGCTTGTTGAGCCTCTAGTTTTTCTTCCTGAGTTGTTGCTTCTTTGAGACGTGTTTGATGCGGTTCAAGCACGTGTTTGAGGGCGTTCATCTTTTCAGAGTGAAGTGTCGCCTTCCATGATTGGTAGATACCAAGTGGCAAGATAATCAAGCGCACGATAATGGTTACGATAATGATAGCCACACCAAAGCCTAGACCTTTATCAGTAGCGAAGTACTTGATAGCTTCAGCCATAGGTGCTCCGATGGTATTCCAAATCAACCCTGTGGGTTGTCCTGTTGCTTTGTCTACTTGGACACAGCCTGACAAGACGAGTAGCATAGCCACTCCCATAGCAGAGAGGGCAAAACGTTTAATAGATTTCAATGTTTTCATTCCTTCTTTAAAAATTATACCTTTCTATTCTACTGTTTTTTTGTAAAATATACAATAGTTCTGGAGACCTAATTTGCGACTTTGAAGTCTGAATAGGATGAAAAGTTGCTCATTTGCACATCCAGATAGGTAACTTTTGAAAAAGGTGTCGGACCTTTTCGGATTTCTTGGATAAATTTTGCCATAGTGGCAGAGGAGTCTGCCTGAGCAAGAATTTCCACTGTGCCATCGTCATTATTCCAGACACGACCAGTGATGCCACCCATTTCAAGAGCTAAAGTATAAACACCCCAGCGAAAACCAACACCCTGAACCCTGCCTTGGGCAATCATTCTAACCTTTTGCATACCAAACCCCTTTGATTGTGTTATAATATTTCTATGACTATTATAACCTCAAAAGCCAATTCTGTGGTAAAAAATGCCAAGAAATTACATCAAAAAAAATATCGAAAGTCTGCTTATTTGATTGAGGGCTGGCACTTGTTTGAAGAAGCTGTTCAAGCAGGAGTGACGATTGAAAAGGTCTTTGCCCTAGAAAGTTACCGAGATCAGCTAGCTGCTTTTCCTCAAACTATCTGGGTTTCAGAGGAGATTTTGCTAGATTTGGCAGATACGCAAACTCCTCAAGGGATTGTTGCAGTGATTCAAAAAGAAGAAGTGGGACTGCCTGATCTCCATCAGGGCAAGTATCTATTTTTAGAGGATGTTCAAGATCCTGGTAATGTGGGCACCATGATTCGGACGGCGGATGCGGCAGGTTTTACAGGAGTCATTGTTTCAGACAAGTCAGCAGATATCTACAGTCTTAAGACCCTGCGTTCCATGCAAGGAAGTCATTTTCACTTGCCCATCTATCGTCTGCCTCTTGCCACCTTTGTAGAAGAGACAAAGAAGAGCAATTTGCCCATTCTGGCAACGACCTTATCGAGAGAGTCAAAGGATTATCGTGAGCTTTCTTCACTAGAGAACTTTGTTTTAGTCATGGGAAATGAAGGACAGGGGATTAGTTCTGTCATGGCTGAGAGTGCTGATCAGCTGGTTCATATAGGCATGAAGGGCCGAGCAGAAAGTCTCAACGTGGCAGTTGCAGCAGGCATTTTGATGTTTTATTTCAGCTAATTTAAAAAATCTTTGTTATAATCAAGACATATTTATAGAAAAAGGAGAATCAGAATGAATCAAACGATTATTCAAGAACGTTCAGGTCTCAATCAATTTTACGCTAAGGTTTACGCCTTTGTGGGACTTGGGATTGGTCTATCGGCTCTCGTGTCAGCTTTGATGTTGACGGTCTTTCAGTCCCAATTGGTCTACTTTTTAATGCATGGCCGTCTCTGGTTGATGATTGCAACTTTTGCAGAACTTGCTCTAGTCTTTGTTGCAAGTAGCATGGCTACAAAAAATAGCCCAGCAGCTCTCCCAGTATTTTTAGTTTATTCTGTTTTAAATGGCTTTACGCTCAGCTTTGTCGTAGCCCTCTATACACCTGGGACCGTCTTATCAGCCTTTGTATCCAGTGCCCTTCTCTTCTTTGTCATGGCGGCAATCGGAATTTTCACCAAGAAAGATTTGAGTGGAATGGGACGAGCTCTGATGGCTGCGCTTGTCGGGTTAATTATTGCCATGGTCGTTAACCTCTTTCTAGCCAATAGTTTCTTTGACTACATGATTAGTATTGCCATGGTCTTGGTTTTCTCAGGTTTGATTGCTTGGGACAACCAAAAGATTCGCTATGTTTATGAGCAGTCACGAGGGCAAGTAGCGACAGGATGGGTCATCTCAATGGCGCTCAGCATCTATCTAGACTTTATCAACCTCTTCCTTAGCATCTTACGAATCTTTGGTCGAAATGATTAATGAATGACAGAGTCAGTGTTCAAAAGAGCACTGACTTTTTCTTATTTACTCTTTTCTTTTCTTGGAAATAGGTGTATAATGCTTTTAACTAATTTTTGAGGAGCTGTTTATGAAGAAAAGTTTTATTCATCAACAAGAAGAAATTTCCTTTGTGAAGAACACTTTTACCCAGTATTTGAAAGATAAGTTAGAAGTTGTTGAAGTTCAAGGTCCTATCTTGAGCAAGGTCGGGGATGGGATGCAGGACAACCTATCAGGTGTCGAAAATCCAGTATCTGTCAAGGTTTTGCAGATTCCAGATGAAACCTATGAAGTCGTTCACTCACTTGCCAAATGGAAACGCCACACCTTGGCTCGTTTTGGTTTCGGTGAAGGTGAAGGTCTGTTTGTTCATATGAAGGCCCTTCGTCCAGACGAAGATTCGCTCGACGCGACCCACTCAGTTTATGTGGACCAGTGGGACTGGGAGAAGGTTATCCCAAACGGTCAACGCAATATCGCCTATCTCAAGGAAACTGTTGAGAAGATTTACAAGGCTATCCGTCTGACAGAGCTAGCCGTAGAAGCCCGCTACGATATCGAATCCATCTTGCCAAAACAAATCACCTTCATTCACACAGAAGAGTTGGTGGAACGCTATCCAGATCTAACACCGAAAGAGCGTGAAAATGCGATCTGTAAAGAGTTTGGTGCAGTCTTCTTGATTGGTATCGGTGGCGAGTTGCCTGATGGCAAACCTCATGACGGCCGCGCACCTGACTACGATGACTGGACAACAGAGTCTGAAAATGGCTACAAGGGGTTGAATGGCGATATTCTCGTTTGGAACGAATCTCTTGGTTGTGCCTTTGAACTTTCATCAATGGGGATTCGGGTAGATGAGGATACCCTTCGTCGCCAAGTGGCTCTTACAGGGGACGAAGATCGTCTTGAGCTGGAATGGCATAAAGCCTTGCTTAACGGCCTTTTCCCACTGACAATTGGTGGGGGTATCGGACAGTCTCGGATGGCCATGTTCCTTCTTCGTAAGAAACACATCGGAGAGGTTCAGACCAGTGTCTGGCCTCAAGAAGTCCGCGATACGTACGAAAATATTTTGTAGAGAATCGAACCGCAAGGTTCGGTTTTCTTTCTCTTTTTGCCTATAATTTGGTATAATAAACGGTATGAAAATCGTATCAGGAATCTACGGAGGGCGTCCCCTCAAGACGCTAGAAGGCAAGACGACGAGGCCGACATCAGATAAGGTGCGTGGAGCTATCTTTAACATGATAGGTCCCTATTTTGAGGGCGGTCGTGTCTTGGATCTCTATGCTGGCAGTGGTGGTTTATCCATTGAGGCAGTCTCGCGTGGGATGTCCCATGCTGTCTTAGTGGAACGGGATCGAAAGGCGCAAGCTATCATCGCTGAAAACATCCAAATGACCAAGGAAGCTTCCAAATTTCAACTCTTAAAGATGGAGGCTGAACGGGCCTTGGAGCAAGTGAAAGGTCCCTTTGACCTGGTCTTTTTAGACCCTCCCTATGCCAAGGAACAAATCGTTGCAGATATCGAAAAAATGGCAGAAAGAAACCTTTTCTCCGAAGAGATCATGGTTGTCTGTGAAACCGATAAGTCTGTAGAACTACCAGAAGAAATCGCCTGCTTAGGTATCTGGAAGGAAAAAATATATGGGATTAGTAAGGTGACGGTCTATGTCAGATAAAATTGGATTATTTACAGGTTCATTTGATCCGATGACAAATGGACATCTGGATATCATTGAACGTGCCAGCAAACTTTTTGATAAGCTCTATGTCGGGGTGTTCTACAATCCCCACAAACAAGGTTTTCTCCCTGTTGAAAATCGCAAACGAGCAGTCGAAAAAGCGGTGGCGCATTTAGATAATGTAGAGGTGCTGGCTTCTCATGACCAACTAGTCGTAGATGTTGCAAGAAGACTGGGTGCTAAGACCCTTGTCCGTGGCTTGCGAAATACCACCGACTTGCAATACGAGTCTAGTTTTGATTACTACAATCATCAACTGGCTCCAGAAATCGAAACCATTTACCTATATAGTCGCCCAGAGCATCTTTATATTAGCTCTTCAGCCATGAGAGAACTTCTGAAGTTTGGTCAGGAGATTCAGCAATATGTCCCAAACAGTGTTGTGGAGGAATTAGAACATGAAGAAAAAAACTAGATGGCCCTTATATGTCATCCTAGCACTAGTATTGACTTTTTTAGCCTTTGTAGTACCTTTACCATACTACATAGAAGTTCCAGGTGGAGCGGAAGATATTCGTCGCGTTTTGAAAGTCAATGAAACAGAAGACACAGAACCAGGAGCTTACCAGTTTGTAACAGTCGGCATTCGACACGCCACCCTGTCGCATCTTGTCTATGCTTGGTTAACGCCTTTCACAGATATTAGAAGTGCCAAGGAGACTACGGGTGGCTCTACTGATGCAGAGTTTATGCGAATCAATCAGTTCTATATGCAAACTTCTCAAAATATGGCCAAGTATCAAGGACTGAAGACGGCTGGAAAGGATATCGAACTCAAGTACCTGGGAGTTTACGTCTTGACCGTGACGGATAATTCGACTTTTAAAGGCATTCTGAACATTGCAGACACCGTGACGGCTGTTAATGACAAAACATTTGATAGTTCAAAAGACTTGGTCGACTATGTCAACTCTCAACAATTAGGGGACACGGTCAAGGTAACCTATGAAGAAGACGGAAAAGTCAAGTCTGCAGAAGGTAAAATTATCACTCTCGAAAACGGAAAAAACGGGATTGGGATTGGCTTGATTGACCGTACGGAAGTGACCAGTGATGTTCCCATTCGCTTTTCAACAGCTGGTATCGGTGGGCCAAGCGCCGGTCTCATGTTTAGTCTAGCTATTTACACTCAGATAGCAGATCCAGAACTTCGTAATGGTCGCGTCGTTGCGGGAACGGGAACCATTGATCGCGATGGAAATGTTGGCGACATCGGTGGAATTGATAAAAAAGTAGTTGCAGCCTCTCGTCAGGGAGCCAACATCTTTTTTGCCCCTGACAATCCAGTCACTGAGGAAGCAAAAAAAGCAGATCCCAATGCGAAAAGCAACTATGAAACAGCCCTAGAAGCCGCCAAAACCATCAAAACAGAGATGAAAATCATTCCCGTTAAGACCTTGCAGGATGCAATTGATTACCTTAAAAACAATCCCTAATTTGTAGAAAAATCGAAAACTAGCGCGCAAGCGGATAAGATGGTATAATAGTCAAATGGTTCAATTATTATTCACTCTAAGTAGTCATATACTCTTTATTTATTTGAGTTTTTACCTTTTGAAGGATCTTGTGAGATGGGAAAAGGTTTTAAAAGTGACCACTACTAACACAAAAAAGGTTCGTTTATTGGTAGGCTTCTTTAGTATGGTGATGGGCTACATCTTGAGTTCATTCTTTATCAGTTTGTACCAACTTTGGCAAGAAGCGCTTAGAGGACTATTATAAAATCAAAAGTAAAGGAAACAACTATGGAAAAAATTGTGGTTCAAGGCGGAGATAATCGTCTGGTCGGGAGTGTGACGATCGAGGGAGCAAAGAATGCAGTCTTGCCCTTGTTGGCAGCGACTATTCTAGCAAGTAAGGGGAAGACAGTCTTGCAGAACGTCCCAATCTTGTCAGATGTTTTCACCATGAATCAAGTGGTTCGAGGTCTGAATGCCAAGGTGGACTTTGATGAGGAAGCTCATGTTGTCGAGGTTGATGCGACTGGTGATATCACTGAGGAAGCTCCATACAAGTATGTCAGCAAGATGCGTGCATCCATCGTTGTCTTGGGGCCAATCCTTGCTCGTGTAGGACATGCCAAAGTTTCTATGCCAGGGGGATGTACCATCGGGAGTCGTCCAATCGACCTCCACCTCAAGGGCTTGGAAGCTATGGGGGCAAAGATCACCCAGACAGCTGGTTACATCGAAGCTAAGGCAGAGCGTCTGCATGGCGCTCATATCTACATGGACTTTCCTAGTGTTGGTGCAACACAAAACCTCATGATGGCAGCGACTCTAGCTGATGGTGTGACGGTCATTGAAAATGCTGCGCGTGAGCCGGAAATTGTTGACCTTGCTATTCTCCTTAATGAAATGGGAGCCAAGGTCAAGGGAGCTGGTACCGAAACCATCACAGTGACTGGTGTTGAGGAACTCCATGGTACGACCCACAATGTGGTACAGGATCGTATCGAAGCCGGAACCTTTATGGTAGCGGCAGCTATGACTGGTGGAGATGTCCTCGTTCGTGATGCAGTCTGGGAACACAATCGCCCCTTGATTTCAAAACTACTTGAAATGGGCGTTGAAGTGACAGAGGAATCAGAAGGCATCCGTGTTCGTTCTCAACTTGAAAATCTCAAGGCTGTTCATGTAAAAACTTTACCACATCCAGGATTCCCAACAGATATGCAGGCGCAATTTACAGCTCTGATGACAGTCGCAAAAGGGGAATCCACCATGGTGGAAACGGTGTTCGAGAATCGCTTCCAACACTTGGAGGAAATGCGCCGTATGGGCTTGCACTCAGAGATTATCCGTGACACAGCTCGTATTGTTGGGGGACAGGCTTTACAGGGGGCAGAAGTTCTATCAACGGACCTTCGCGCTAGTGCTTCTTTGATTTTGACAGGTCTGGTGGCGCAAGGAGAAACAGTTGTCGGTAAATTAGTCCACCTTGATAGAGGTTACTACCGTTTCCATGAGAAATTGGCTCAGCTAGGAGCGAAGATTCAGCGAATCGAGGCAAATGATGAAGAAGAATAAAAACTTACGCTATGTACTCCGTCGTTTACTGTTGATTTTTATCGTACTATTGCTAGGCTTTCTGGCTTTAGGAATCGGCTTGATGGTAGGCTATGGAATCCTAGGAAAGGGACAGGATCCATGGGCAATCTTGTCTCCAGCAAAGTGGCAGGAATTGATTAGCAAATTTACAGGAAATTAGACTGGGAGACCAGTCTTTTTCTAAAGAAATAAGGAGAAAAATGGACAAAAAAACAAGACAAGCTCTGATAGGGTTACTTATATTCTTACTCTTGGCTGCTGGAAGCTACTATATCAAGCAGATGCAGACAGCGCCAAACACCCCTAGAACCAAGGTTAGTCAGAAAAAACAAGCTTCAGAAGCTCCCAGTCAGGAGCTAGCTGAAAGTGTCTTAACTGAGTCAATCAAAAACCAAATCAAGGGTGATCTTGAGTGGAATGGGGCAGGTGCCTTTGTCGTAAATGGCAATAAAACCAATCTAGATGCCAAAGTTTCTAGCAAACCCTACGCGGATAATAAAACAAAACCAGTCGGGAAAGAGACAGTCCCAACGGTTGCCAATGCTCTCTTATCCAAAGCGACTCGACAGTATAAAAATCGTGAAGAAACAGGCAATGGCTCAACCTCTTGGACACCGCCGGGATGGCATCAGGTTAAAAATTTAAAGGGAACCTATACGCACGCAGTAGATAGAGGACACCTGCTGGGCTATGCCTTGATAGGTGGATTAGATGGCTTTGATGCTTCTACCAGCAATCCCAAGAACATTGCAGTTCAGACAGCTTGGGCCAACCAGGCTCAGGCTGAGGATTCGACAGGGCAGAACTACTATGAGAGTCTGGTTAGGAAAGCCTTAGACCAGAATAAGAGAGTCCGTTATCGGGTAACTCTCCACTATGCTACGAATGAGGATTTGGTTCCATCTGCTTCACAAATTGAAGCCAAGTCTTCGGATGGCGAATTGGAGTTCAACGTCCTGATTCCAAATGTTCAAAAGGGTATCCAGCTTGATTACCGAACAGGTCAGGTCACGGTGACAAACTAGAACCAATCTATTAAAGGAATAAAAATTGCTCCCTTGTCCGTCATTGATAAGGGAGCGATTGTATAAATTAGAAAATAATGTGATTCCTAGGCCGATTTATGATATAATGGAACACAAGATACTATTTTAGGAGAAAGACCATGGAAGACCCGAGCAGTCAGAATTTGTTGCTACAGTTTGTATTGTTATTTATCTTGACCTTGTTAAATGCTTTTTTCTCAGCCACTGAAATGGCAATGGTGTCACTAAACCGTTCCCGAGTGGAGCAAAAAGCAGAAGAGGGAGACAAACGTTACGTTCGTTTGTTAAAGGTACTTGAAAATCCTAACCACTTTTTATCAACGATTCAAGTCGGTATCACCTTGATTACGATCTTGTCAGGGGCAAAATTGGCAGATACACTTGGACAAGTAATTGCCTCTTGGATGGGGAATGGAGAAACAGCTTATGCCATTGCAAGTTTCCTCTCTTTGGCATTCTTGACCTACATCTCTATTGTTTTTGGTGAACTCTATCCTAAACGGGTTGCCCTTAATCTAAAAGATGCCTTAGCCATTCGCTCTGTTCCGATTATCATTGGGCTTGGGAAGATTGTCAGTCCCTTTGTCTGGTTGTTATCTGCTTCAACCAATCTCTTGAGTCGTTTAACGCCAATGACCTTTGATGATGCGGATGAAAAAATGACTCGAGATGAAATTGAGTACATGTTGACCAAAAGTGAGGAAACTTTGGATGCAGACGAAATCGAGATGTTACAAGGGATCTTCTCTCTAGATGAGCTGATGGCGAGAGAAGTCATGGTTCCTCGGACAGATGCCTTTATGGTGGACATTCAGGATGATAGTCAAACCATTATCCAAAGTATTTTAAAACAAAATTTCTCACGTATCCCTGTTTATGATGGGGATAAGGACAATGTGATTGGTTTGATTCATACCAAGCGTTTGCTAAACGCTGCCTATGCAGATGGCTTTGAAAATATTGTCTGGAAGAAGATCTTACAAGATCCACTCTTTGTTCCTGAAACTATTTTTGTGGATGACTTGCTAAAAGAATTGCGAAATACCCAAAGACAAATGGCCATTTTGCTCGATGAATACGGTGGTATGGCTGGTTTGGTAACTCTGGAAGATCTTCTAGAAGAGATTGTCGGAGAAATCGACGACGAGACAGACCGAGCAGAAATCGAAGTCCATCAAATCGGTGAGGACACCTATATTGCACAGGGAACCATGAATCTTAACGACTTCAATAACTACTTTGGTGTCGAACTAGAAAGCGATGATGTGGATACCATCGCCGGTTATTATTTGACGGGTGTTGGTACGATTCCAACAACTGAAAAAATCAGTTATGAACTGGTCAGTCAAAACAAACAAATCGTCCTGACCAATGATAAGGTGAAAAATGGACGTGTTACCAAGGTAAAAGTTCAAATTACAGAACTAGAACCTGAAGAAGAAACAGAATAAAGCAGTGACTTGAGTCACTGCTTTTTGTAAATCTAGATGGTAGATACAGTTATCCCCACTTATTAGGAATAACAGAAAAAGCCCGATTTTACGGGCTTTTCATTTGGTTAATTCCTGTTCATTCAGGTACTGAAAGGCGGTAGACGGATTTGAACCGACGATCAAGCTTTTGCAGAGCCGTGCCTTACCACTTGGCTATACCGCCTCAACGTTTATTATTATACCTTGAAAATCATTTCCCGTCAATAGTTTCTTATTCTAAAATCCAATTTAGGAAAACAGATGATGATCGAAGAAGTGAGAAAAAGCTTGTAAAAATCCTATTCTAAAGAGGGTCGGACTAGAAAGTATTTCTTCCAGAAACAAATAAAGAATGCAAAAATTTTGACAAATAGAAGTTTTTTGAGGGTATACGCCTAAATATTCTGAAAATTCGTTTACTTTTTAGATAATATATGATATAATTGACAATAAGCCTAAATTTTTCAAAGAGGAGTTAACAATATGAAAAAAAGTAGAGTATTTGTCGCAGCAGGAATTGCCCTATTAGCAACTGGCGTTTTAGCTGCTTGCGGTTCTTCAAAATCATCTGATTCAACAGCGCCAAAAAATTATGGCTATGTTTATACAGCTGACCCAGAAACGTTGGATTACCTCATTTCAGGGAAACAAAGTACTAAGGTCGCCACTTCAAATGGTATCGACGGTCTTTTCACAAACGACAAGTATGGGAATTTAGTTCCTGCAGTTGCAGAAGACTGGTCCGTTTCAAAAGATGGTTTGACTTATACCTACAAGATTCGTAAAGGTGTCAAATGGATGACATCTGATGGCGAAGAGTATGCTGAAGTAACAGCCAAAGACTTTGTAAATGGTTTGAAACACGCAGCTGACAATAAATCAGCAGCTAAGTATCTAGCAGAAGATTCAGTTAAAGGTCTAGCTGACTATATAGCTGGAAACAATAAAGATTTTGCTTCAGTCGGTGTAAAAGCAGTTGATGATTATACCCTTGAATACACTTTGAACAAACCAGAACCATACTGGAACTCTAAGCTGGCCTACTCAATCTTCTGGCCATTGAACGAAGAATTTGAAAAATCAAAAGGATCTGATTTTGGTAAAGCGACTGACCCTACATCATTGCTTTACAATGGACCATTCTTGCTGAGAGGTTTGACTGCTAAGTCATCTATCGAATTTGTGAAGAATGAAAACTATTGGGACAAAGACAATGTTCATCTTGATAAAGTAACACTTGCTTACTATGATGGTTCTGATCAAGAATCAATTGAACGTAACTTTACAAGTGGGGCTTATAGCTATGCCCGTCTCTTCCCAACAAGTTCAAACTACTCTAAGGTAGAAGAAACATACAAAGACAATATCTACTACACTCCATCAGGTCCAGGTATTGGTGGTTTGGGTGTAAATATTGACCGTCAAGGTTACAAATACACTTCTAAGACAACTGATGAAGAGAAGACTTCTACTAAGAAAGCCCTTCTTAACAAGGACTTCCGTCAGGCTTTGAACTTTGCCTTTGACCGTACTTCTTACTCAGCACAAATTAATGGTAAGGAAGGTGCTCCTCTTGCAGTTCGTAACCTCTTTGTGAAACCAGACTTTGTCTCTGCAGGCGAAAAAACTTTCGGTGACTTGGTAACTGAAAAGATGGCTGCTTACGGTGATGAATGGAAGAATGTAAACTTTGCGGATGGTCAAGATGGACTTTTCAACGCCGATAAAGCCAAAGCAGAATTTGCCAAAGCTAAAACAGCATTGGAAGCAGAAGGTGTGAAATTCCCTATCCACTTGGATATCCCAGTAGACCAAACATCTAAAAACTATATCGCACGTATTCAATCCTTCAAACAATCCGTTGAGACAGTACTTGGAGAAGAAAACGTAGTCATCGATATCCAACAAATCACTACAGATGAACTACAGAATATTACATACTATGCAGCAAGCGCTGCGGCAGAAGATTGGGATCTCTCAGGTGCTGTTGGATGGAACCCAGACTATGAAGATCCATCAACTTACCTTGATATCTTGAAAACAACGAATGCTGAACAAACAAAAACATACATGGGTTATGAAGGTGCAGATAACGCTGCAGCGGCTCAAGTTGGTTTGAAAGAATACGATAAGTTAGTTGATGAAGCTGCTAAGGAAACTAACGACTTGAATGTTCGTTATGAAAAATATGCGGCTGCCCAAGCTTGGTTGACAGACAGCTCTCTCTTTATTCCTGCTATGTCATCAAGTGGTGCTGCACCAATCATTTCTCGTGTTGTACCATTCACAGCATCATACAGCCAATCTGGAGATAAGGGCTCAGACGTATACTTCAAGTATATTCAGTTACAAGATAAGGTTGTAACAAAAGCTGATTATGAACAAGCTCGTGAAAAATGGCTCAAAGAGAAAAAAGAATCAAACGAAAAAGTTCAAAAAGAATTGGCTAATCACGTTAAATAAATAACTCTCAAGAGAACTTTCTCTCCATGAGGAGAAGGTTCTTTTGGGATTTTAAAAGGAAACGATATGAAGAAATATATTTTTATGCGTGTATTACGTTCATTGTTGTCTATTTTCTTGGTGACAACCTTGACATACACAATAATTTATACGATGGTTCCTCGAAAACTGATTTTCAAGCAGGATACCAACTATAACAAGATTGCAACGACGCCGGACAAGCGGGATAATTATGAAAATACCGTTTATGAACGGATGGGCTATATCGAGTACTACGATACCAAAGAGTTGCAAGAAAGAGCGAGCACGATGGACTCATCTGTAACAGTAGATGCCAATGATACCAACAAGGCAATCTACGAAAAATACATCAACCAACTAGGAAATGGTTGGACGCTAGGTGTATTCTCAGAAAGTGGTCAATTCTATGCTACGCGTGAAATTCCGATTTTTGAACGTGTTTTCAAATTCTATGCGAACTTGATTGACATTGATCATCCAAACAAGATTCAAGATCCTGAAAATCCAAACTTGCAACGTTATCTTCGTTTTGAAAATGACCCTGCTATTGGTTGGTCATTGGTTGGTTCAGGTACAAAACATAAATACCTTTTGTATTTCAACAATCAATTCCCATTTGTACACCAAAACTTTGTGAACATTAACTTGGGTGACTCTTACCCAACTTATGCAAACACACCAGTGCTTCAGGTTATCACACAAGGTCAGGGACAAACTAAGACATCAGAAGTTCAATTCCCTACAGGTAAAAAGACTTCATCTGTAGATATCTACTCTCGTACCTACAAATCACCAAGTCAAGCAGATGCGCGTGAAGTAGCCAACTATGGTAAGGACGATCCATATACAGCTACAGAAAGCAATTATCAATATCCTTCAATGATTGCAAGTTCAGCTGTTGCTGGTTTGATTGGTTTGATTATCTCGTATGCTATCGCTATTCCACTTGGATCTGCTATGGCTCGCCACAAGAATACTTGGATTGACAGCTTCTCGACAGGTGCTCTGACCTTCTTGCTTGCCCTTCCAACGATTGCCTTGGTTTACATCGTGCGTTTGATTGGATCATCTATTGGTTTGCCTGACTCATTCCCTATCTTGGGGGCTGGAGATTGGCGTTCTTATGTCTTGCCAGCAGTTATTCTAGGTTTGTTGGGTGCACCAAGTACGGCTATCTGGATTCGTCGTTACATGATCGACTTGCAATCTCAGGACTTCGTTCGTTTTGCTCGTGCAAAAGGTTTGTCTGAAAAAGAAATTTCAAATAAACACATCTTTAAAAATGCCATGGTTCCTTTGGTTTCAGGTATTCCTGGTGCCGTAATCGGAGTTATTGGTGGTGCAACATTGACAGAAACGGTCTTCGCCTTCCCAGGTATGGGTAAAATGTTGATTGACTCTGTTAAGGCATCAAACAACTCAATGGTAGTTGGTCTCGTCTTCATCTTTACATGTATTTCTATCTTCTCACTCTTTGTAGGAGATATCTGGATGACCATGCTTGATCCACGTATTAAATTGACAGAGAAAGGAGGCAAATAATGTCAACAATCGGAAAAGAAAAATTTCAGTTCGTAAAACGTGACGATTTTGCCTCTGAAACAATTGACGCCCCTGCCTATTCATACTGGGGTTCTGTATTTAGACAATTTCTAAAGAAAAAATCAACAGTCATTATGTTGGGGATTTTGGTTGCCATTATCTTGATGAGTTTTATTTACCCAATGTTCTCAAACTTTGACTTCAACGATGTAAGTAAGGTCAATGACTTTTCTGCTCGTTTTATCAAACCCAATGCTGAACATTGGTTTGGTACAGATAGTAATGGTAAATCCTTGTTTGACGGGGTTTGGTTTGGTGCGCGTAATTCAATTCTTATCTCTGTAATTGCCACTTTTATCAACCTTGTAATTGGGGTTATTGTTGGTGGAATTTGGGGAATTTCAAAATCTGTTGACCGCGTCATGATGGAAGTTTATAACATTATTTCAAACATTCCATCTCTCTTGATTGTCATTGTCTTGACTTACTCAATTGGTGCTGGTTTCTGG
This sequence comes from Streptococcus sp. SO2, assembly GCF_030440025.1. Next base: position 2,604 of record NZ_JAQFJH010000009.1, on the reverse strand, counting down.
AATTTGATTTTTGCCATGAGTGTGACAACTTGGATTGGGATTGCTTATATGATTCGTATCCAAATCATGCGTTACCGTGATTTGGAATACAACCTTGCTTCTCAAACACTTGGAACACCAACCTTTAAAATCATCGTTAAAAATATCATGCCACAATTGGTATCCGTTATTGTTTCTACGATGACCTTGATGTTGCCAAGCTTTATCTCTTATGAAGCCTTCCTTTCCTTCTTTGGATTGGGATTGCCAGTAACAGTGCCAAGTCTGGGACGCTTGATCTCAGATTACTCACAAAACGTTACGACCAACGCTTACTTGTTCTGGATTCCATTGACAACCTTGATCTTGGTGTCTCTTTCTCTCTTCGTTGTTGGTCAAAACCTAGCGGATGCTAGTGATCCACGTACACATAGATAGGAGTAGACATGATAAAAGGAAAAGATGTAATTTTGACTGCTCGCGATATTGTCGTGGAATTTGACGTTCGTGACAAAGTTCTGACAGCTATCCGAGGAGTTTCTTTGGACCTGATTGAAGGGGAAGTTCTTGCCCTGGTAGGTGAATCAGGTTCTGGTAAATCTGTTTTAACAAAAACCTTTACAGGGATGTTAGAAGACAATGGACGTATTGCCCAAGGAAGCATCGACTATCGTGGACAAGACTTGACCGCTCTTACTTCTAACAAGGAATGGGAGAAGATTCGTGGTGCTAAAATTGCGACCATCTTCCAAGATCCTATGACAAGTTTGGACCCAATCAATACAATCGGTAGCCAAATCACTGAAGTTATCGTTAAACACCAAGGGAAAACAGCTAAGGAAGCCAAAGAGATGGCAATCGACTATATGAACAAGGTCGGAATCCCAGACGCTGAAAAACGTTTTGAAGAGTATCCTTTCCAATATTCTGGAGGGATGCGCCAACGTATCGTTATTGCGATTGCCCTTGCCTGTCGTCCAGATATCTTGATCTGTGACGAGCCAACAACGGCCCTTGACGTAACCATTCAAGCGCAAATCATTGATTTGCTTAAAACCTTGCAAAATGAGTACCACTTTACTATTATCTTTATCACCCATGACCTTGGTGTGGTAGCAAGTATTGCCGATAAGGTGGCGGTTATGTATGCTGGGGAAATTGTAGAATACGGTACTGTTGAGGAAGTCTTCTACGATCCACGTCATCCATACACTTGGAGTCTCTTGTCTAGCTTGCCTCAGCTTGCTGATGATAAAGGGGAATTGTACTCTATCCCAGGAACACCACCGTCTCTTTATACTGAGTTGAAAGGTGATGCCTTTGCCCTTCGTTCAGATTATGCGATGCAAATTGATTTTGAAGAGAAGGCACCTCAGTTTTCAGTCACTGATACCCACTGGGCTAAGACTTGGTTGCTTCATGAGAATGCTCCTAAAGTTGAAAAACCTGGAGTCATTGCAGATTTGCATGATAAGATTCGTGATAAAATGGGCTTTGCTCATCTAGAAGACTAGGAGGAAGGAAATGTCTGAAAAATTAGTAGAAATTAAAGATTTAGAAATTTCCTTCGGTGAAGGAAGTAAGAAGTTTGTCGCGGTTAAAAACGCCAACTTCTTTATCAACAAGGGAGAAACCTTCTCTCTTGTTGGTGAGTCTGGTAGTGGGAAAACAACCATTGGTCGTGCCATTATTGGTCTAAATAATACTAGTAAAGGTGAAATCATCTTTGATGGTCATAAAATTAATGGGAAAAAATCTCATAAGGAATCATCAGATTTGATCCGTCGTATCCAGATGATTTTCCAGGACCCTGCAGCGAGCTTGAATGAGCGTGCGACAGTTGACTATATCATCTCTGAAGGTCTTTACAACTATCACTTGTTTAAAGATGAAGAAGATCGAAAAGAAAAAGTTCAAAAGATGATTCATGAAGTTGGGCTTTTGAAAGAACACTTGACCCGTTACCCACACGAGTTTTCTGGTGGTCAACGTCAGCGTATCGGGATTGCCCGTGCTCTTGTGATGGAGCCTGATTTCGTTATTGCGGATGAACCAATTTCAGCCTTGGACGTATCAGTGCGTGCGCAAGTCTTAAACTTGCTCAAGAAGTTCCAAAAAGAGTTGGGCTTGACCTATCTCTTTATCGCGCATGACTTGTCAGTTGTTCGCTTTATCTCAGATCGTATCGCAGTTATCTATAAGGGAGTTATCGTCGAAGTGGCGGAGACAGAGGAGTTGTTTAACAATCCTGTCCACCCATACACTCAAGCACTTCTATCTGCTGTACCGATTCCAGATCCAATCTTGGAACGCAAGAAGGTCTTGAAAGTTTACGATCCTGACCAACATGACTATGAGACCGACAAGCCATCTATGGTAGAAATTCGTCCAGGTCACTATGTTTGGGCTAACCAAGCGGAAGTTGCTCGTTACAAGAAAGCTCTTAAAGAATAAACAAATTAGGAGAGGACCGAAAGGTCTTCTCATTTTTAAGTTATAAACAAAGTATAAATTTCTAATTATCTTTTTATATTTTCTTAAATGCTCGTAAAGCCTTATTCTATGTGCTTTCGAGTATTTTTACTGTAGGAAGATACTTCACGTTTCTTTGCATATTTCCTCATG
>NZ_JAQFJH010000008.1:0-77638 GCF_030440025.1 Streptococcus sp. SO2 | reverse complement strand
TTAACGTGTGGTTTACTACGATCGTATTTTTCTTTTGCCATTTGAGTAAAAGCCTCCAATAAAATATATTTTATAGATAGACAGTAGGCAATACAGTCTAACTTTCCTTACTATTTTATCAAATTTCTGCTAAATTGCAAGTGTTTTACACATATTTTGTGAATTAATCTAAATCTTATCAAATCCTGTTCTTCTGCTTCTTTATGGCAATATGAATTCAAACTTATTTTGTTTGGAGATAGTATTTTCATCAAAAAAATCAGGTTTCCCTGATTTTAATTTGATTCTGTTTTTTCCAGTTCCTTAGCTTCTTTATGAGCTTCTTTATGGTTCTCATATAATTTCGCTAGGAACTTAGTAATTTCTTTAAAAATAGAGTAAGTAGGTACTGCTACGACCATCCCTATGACACCGTAGATATTACTTGACAGTAAAAGGAGCACCAAGATCGTAATCGGATGCACTTTCATAACTCCTCCAACGATGCGTGGATAGAGAACATTTCCATCAATCTGCTGAATAATGAGCATATAAGCAACCGCAATCAACATACGATGAGGATCCGTGAACACATTGGCAATCACCATTGGAATCAAGCCAATACTTGGACCAACATAAGGAATTAAATTTGCGATTCCAGAGAAAATAGCAAAAACTAAGGCGTACTTTAATCCGATAACGCTATAGCCAATATAAGCTAAACATCCAATAATAACCGCATCAATCGCAATTCCACTGATATAACGGGCTATAGTTGTATTGAGATTGGTTAAAAGGCTAGAAAGATTCAATTTGTCATGTTTTAAGACGGTACGTTCCAACATTGGTAGCAACTTATGACCATCCAACAAGAAGTAAATCAAGAATACAGGGGTCATAATGAGAATCAGCACTGTGCTAAACAAGGCTGAAAGAACGCTTCCTAAACTGTTGCTGACGCTATTCAAGATATTCTGGAGGATATCCACATAGGAGAGATTAAGTTGTTGAATTGTTTGTTGAATATCAATATTTTGGAAGACTGGATTCATGGACAAATCGATGATCAAATCTTGTAGTCTACTATAGATGTTTTGACTAGAAATAATCAAGCTGGTCAACTGATTAATCAAAATCGGCAAGAGATAAACGACCCCTACAACGATAGCACCAATCAAGGCACAAAGAGTGACCAAGACACCAATTAGACGATTGATCTTACATCTCTTTTCTAAGAAAGTAACGACTGGATTTGTAATGTAGTAAAAAAATCCACCAAGCAAAAATGGAATCATGATGGTATTCACAACTGTCACGAAGGGAGTAATGATGGCTCCCATTTCTCTCCAAAGATAGAAAATCAGTGTTAATAATAAAATTTCAGCTGTCCAAAAAAATAATTTGTTTCTGCGGAACATAGGTATCCTCCTTCTCTCTATTTTACCACATTTCTGAAAAAGATAAGATGGCTTTAGTAAAAAAGCGAGAATATTTTTTTTCTTTATGATAAAATAAAGCTAATATGAAAAAAATAATTTTATCTTTTATGACACTTTTTGTTTTTGGAACAGCTTCTACTGTTTCTGCTCAGGAGTTTGATGTTGCTGCTAAACATGCCATTGCTGTCGAGGCTACAACTGGAAAAATCCTCTATGAAAAAGATGCAAATCAGCCTGTAGAAATTGCTTCTATTACAAAACTGGTTACAGTTTATTTGGTCTATGAAGCTCTGGAACAAGGAACTATCAGCCTATCTACACCTGTTGATATTTCGGACTATCCTTACAAACTTACAACTAATTCTGAGGCGAGTAACGTCCCTATGGAAGCTCGAAATTATACTGTTGAACAACTATTAGAGGCTACAATGGTATCCAGTGCAAACAGCGCTGCGATTGCACTAGCAGAAAAGATTGCTGGTTCTGAGAAAGACTTTGTAGACAAAATGAGGGCTAAACTTCTTGAATGGGGAATTCAAGATGCAACTATTGTAAACACTACTGGTTTAAATAATGAGACACTTGGCGATAATATCTATCCGGGTTCTAAAAAAGACGATGAAAACAAGTTGAGTGCCTACGATGTTGCAATCGTCGCTCGTAACCTCATCCGAGATTACCCTCAAGTTTTGGAGATCACCAAAAAACCAACTTCTACCTTTGCAGGACTTGAAATCCACTCAACCAACTATATGTTGGAGGGAATGCCAGCCTATCGTGGTGGTATTGATGGACTAAAGACAGGTACTACTGATAAAGCTGGTGCTTCATTCGTGGGAACAACTGTTGAGAAAGGGATGCGTATTATTACGGTTGTTTTGAATGCAGATCAACAAGATACCAACCCTTATGCACGTTTTACTGCTACTTCAGCACTTTTAGATTATATTTCTGCAAACTTTGCTTTAAAAACCGTCGTTCAGAAAGGTGAAGCATACAATGATAGTAAAGTAACAGTTCTGGATGGTAAAGAAGATAATGTGACAGCTGTCGCTAAGTCAGACATTTCCATCGTCCAACGCATCGGAAGCGGTACTACACCAACTCTCCAATTCACACCGAAATCAACATCAGAAATGGCTCCACTGGAAGAAGGCAAGGTTGTCGGTACTCTGACCTATGATGACCAGGATTTGGTCGGGCAGGGCTATCTCACTTCCGACAAACCATCTTTTGAAATGGTTTCTGAAAAGAAAGTTGAAAAAGCCTTCTTTTTGAAGGTTTGGTGGAATCAATTTATCCGCTTTATCAATGAAAAACTATAAAAAAAAATCGCGAACAATCGCGATTTTTTCTTTATTTCATTTCTTTAAATGCTGCTTCTGCATCAGCGTTGCTAATAGCACCAAATTGGATTTTTCCGATTTTACCTTGACTGTCAATCAAGTATTCCGTTGGAATACTACGAATTTGGTAGGCTTGGAAGGTAGTTGCTTGCGTATCATATAGAACTGGAATATCCTTGTAGCCTTGTTCTTGGTACCATTTTGGAAAGTCTTGAACTGTTTTTTCACCTTGTAAACCAGGTGCAATGACACTCAAGATTTCAAAGTCTCGATCTTGTTTTGCAGCTAGTTCCATCAACTCAGGCATGCTTTTTTTACATGGTCCACACCAAGAAGCCCAGAATTTCAAATAGACCTTTTTCCCTTTATAGTCTGATAACTTCACTTCTTTGCCATCCATAGACTGCAAGGTAAAGTCTGGTGCATCCTTACCGACTGCGATTTGTTGTACAGCTGGTTGTTTTGGACTGCTTGTCTGTTTGGTTTCTTTTTCACCACAAGCAATCAACAAGAATAGAGACATGAGGCTCAATCCAGCAAAAATAACTTTTTTCATTTTTTTCTCCTTTTATCCAAGAATTCCTGACAAGGCATTTAACTGCCCTAGCATTAATAACAATCCCATCAAAATAATCAAAGCTCCCCCGATTTTCTTTAGTAGAATCATATGGGGTTTTAATTTACTAAAATAGGGCATAATCCAGCCCGAAGCCAAGGCCAAAACAATGAAAGGAAGGGCCATTCCCAATGTGTATACTAATGTTAACACGGCTCCTTGCCAAGCACCATTGCCACCGGAAGCTGCTAGGGCCAAGACTGAACTTAAGACTGGTCCGATACAAGGGGTCCAACCAAAACTAAAGGTTATCCCAAGTAAAAAGGCTGACAGATAGTGATTCGACTTTGATTGTTTAAAGGTTACTGTCTTTTGAACTTCCAGTTTATTGAAATGCAAGATTTCCATCTGGTGAAGCCCTAAAAGAATAATGACTATTCCCATAGCATAACGAAACCAGTCTGCATAGAGCATGTGCCCTAGGAATCCAGCTCCAAATCCTAAAATAAAGAAAATGAGGGAGATTCCTGCAATAAAGCACAAGGTTCGAATTAAACCAGACCATGCAACGTCTCTTCCAAAAAAGCGAAAGCTTTTCGAATTTCCCTGATCATCCAGTAAAATACCAGCATAAACAGGTAGCAAAGGAAAGATGCAGGGTGAAAAGAAGGACAGGATACCAGCTAAAAAAACGGATACTAGAAATATAATCGACTCCAACGAATTACCTACTTTCTCAAAATTCTAATCCTATTTTACTACAAAAGAAAAAATTTGTAAGAAGTCTGCTACGCTTATTTATTTTGACTAAAGTTGACACAAAAAAAGGAGCTAAGCTCCTTTATTTTAATACGTTCCTTCTTCACCTTGACTGGTCAAGATAACAGGGCCGTCTTTGGTAATCACGAACTGGTGTTCATATTGGCAAGACAGGCCGCCATCTATAGTCTTATGAGCCCAGCCAGTCTTCATATCTGTATCAATTTCCCAGTCACCAGTATTGATCATGGGTTCAATAGTTAGTACCATTCCTTCACGGAGACGGAGTCCACGCCCTGCAATACCGTAGTTAGGAACCATTGGCTCCTCGTGCATAGTTGGACCAACACCATGACCAACCAAATCACGAACGACACCGTAACCGCGACTTTCAGCGTATTCTTGAATGGCTGCACCGATATCACCGATACGATTGCCAACAACTGCTTGCTCAATCCCTTTATACATAGCTTCCTTGGTCACGTCCATCAGGTTTTTCACTTCTTCAGACGGTGTACCAACCGCATAAGCCCAACATGAGTCAGCTAAACCACCAGTATAACTTTGGGTGTATTTTTTCATTTGCTCAACATTGTTGAAGTTGAGTTTAGATACATTGAGGTCGGATTTGGCAATCGGACCACCCAATACCATGTCAACCTTGAGCAAATCGCCCTCTTTCAAGATGTAATGACGTGGAAAAGCGTGAGCTACTTCGTCGTTGAGAGAGCAACAAGTGGCATAGGGGTAATCCATGACTGCACCATCCACACCAATCTGTAAAGGAAGGAAATTCTCCTCTTTACAACGTCGTCGAACGTACTCTTCAACTTCCCACATATCCACGCCTGGCTTAATCAAATCACGTAAGCCGATATGGATACTTGCTAGGAAATCACCAGCCTTGTCCATGGCTTCGATTTCACGTGCTGATTTTAAAGTTATCATTTTTTCTCCTAGATTCTAATTAATTTTAACCGTAACATTTGCTTTTGAAACAATCTGATGACCATGATAAATATCATAATCAATAATAGCTGAGCGTCTCGTGTGGTGAATAATACGAGCCTGAATCCGCAAAGTATCATCTATCTGCACAGCCTGCAAGAAATAAATCAACATCTGCTCAATGATGAGATTACGTCCGCTATTGACAACGAGGTCTTGGGTCATATGGTTGAGGATTTCAGCCAAGACTCCATTAGCAAGGACACCATTTTTCTCCAACATGAAGGGCTCAACAGTAATAACGACTTCATCATGATGATAAGAGAGTTTTTGCCCGATTTGCTCTGAGAAGGTCGGCAAAGCAGAAACTTGGGAACGGCTCATCTTTTCCATGACATCTCGTCGTGTTACGACACCGAGCAAGGTTTGGTTACTTCTGACAACGGGAACCATCTCAAAATCTTCTGCAATCATTCGTTGACTGACATTGGCAATATTAGTCGCTAAGCCTGTTACGAAGATGCTCCGCGTCATCACCTTGTCAATCGTTGTGCTGGGTGACTTATCTCCCGCATCACGCATGGTAACAACCCCAACAACCACTTGGTGTTGGTTAATAACTGGGAAACGGCTACTTCTGTTCTTACGGACCAAGTCTAGATAGTCTTTGACTGTATCCGTCTCTCTCAAAAAGCCATACTCATGACTCGGACGATAGAGCTTTTCGACTGTTAAAATGTCTGTTTTGATTTGAACATTTGAGAGAGCTTTGTTAATCATGGTTGCGACTGTAAAAGTATCATGCTTACTTCTCAGAACTGGGATACCTTTTTTATTGGCTAGAGTCAATACATCATCTTGGACATGGAAACCTCCAGTCACAAGGACTGCATTTTCATTTTCCAGCGCTAAAAGTTGAATGCGAGTGCGGTCTCCTACGATCAACAGACCACCATCATGGAGATAAGACAGGATATTTTGCTCTGTCATAGCTCCAATGGAGAATTTGCTAAACTCTCTCTCCAACCCTTCCTGACCAGCTAAAACTTCAGATGAGGTGACTTCAGCAATTTCAGCATAGGTTAGCCTCTCAATAGCCACTTTCTGGGACTTGACCCGTATAGTTCCACTACGTGGCCGAGTTTCAACAATTCCACGATTTTCAGCTTCTTTGATAGCTCGGTAGGCTGTTCCGTCACTAACACCTAGGTGATTGGAAATACTGCGAACGCTAACTCTCTTCCCAATTGGCAACTCTTCCAGATAGGACAAAATTTCCTGGTGTTTACTCATTGAATTCTCCTTTTATGTATCGAAATTCAAGATAGTCCCTCATTTTTCGTGTATAGCGATCGCTTCCCTTAAACTGTCGGACGAGGCTAAAGCCTGATTTTAAGGCTACTTTTTGACTAGCTTGATTCTCCAGATGAGTGATGATGGATAATTGTTTTAAACCAAATTCTTCAAAGGAAAGCTGACAAAGCTTTGTAACCACTTCTGTCATAAAACCTTGTGACCAAGAATCCTTTTTTAAGAAGTAACCAATTTCTGCTTCTTTTTTGATTTCATCGATTTTTTCAAATTTAATGGAACCAATCATTTCCTGATTTCCTTGGAGACAAATTGCCCAAACACCTAGAGGATTCTTCATAAAATAGTTAGCAAGGGCGTACTGACTTTCTTCCAAACTTGCTTGGCTGGGAAAAATAAACTGTAAATTCTCAGGGTTTGAAGCAATCTCGAAAAACGCTTGACTGTCACTAAAAAAGAAAGGACGCAAATACAAGCGCTCCGTTTCAAAAAAAGAAAACATTGCTAATTTGGTCCAAATATTCATAATCACCTCAACGGCTTAGTCTTCAACGAGTGTAATATCTGCCCCAAGACTACGCAATTTTTCAATAATATCTGAGTAGCCACGAAGGATAAACTCAATATTCGTAATTTCAGTCTGACCTTGAGCCATCAAGCCAGCGATGACAAGTGCAGCACCAGCTCGCAAGTCTGTAGCTTTTACACTTGCCCCGTGTAACTTACGACCACCGTTGTAAATAATGTGATCGTTTGTAGTCGTAATATCCGCATCCATTTTTGCTAACTCAAAGACGTGATTGACACGTTTCTCATAAATCGTATCAATGATGGTTCCACGACCTTGGGCAGTTAGTAAAAGTGGCGTGATAGGCTGTTGCAAATCGGTTGCGAACCCTGGATAGGGAGCTGTTTTGATATTGATGGCCTTCAAATCAGACTGTTCTTCAACGAAGATACTGTCTTCTGAGACCGTCATACGAACGCCCATTTCCTCTAGTTTGGCGATAAAGCCTTCTAAATGTTCATAGAGAACGTTGTTAATGCGAATTCCTTTTCCTACCGCCGCAGCAAGTGAAATATAGGTTCCAGCTTCGATACGGTCTGGAATAACCTGATGACGCGTTCCATGAAGTTTCTCGACACCATCAATAATGATAATATCAGTTCCTGCACCACGAATATGGGCCCCCATATTGTTCAAAAGGGTAGCGACATCAATAATTTCCGGTTCACGAGCCGCATTTTCAATGACAGTACGTCCCTTAGCTTTAACCGCAGCAATCATGGTGTTAATCGTTGCTCCAACGCTAACGGTATCCATGTAAATACTTGCGCCATGAAGCCCCTTACCTTGGGCAGATAAATTCATATTATCTCCCTCATAGCTGACCTTAGCACCCATGGCTTCAAAGGCTTTTAAGTGAAGATCAATCGGACGAGGTCCCAGATCACATCCACCAGGAAGTCCAACTGTAGCTTCACCAAAGCGACCTAAAAGACTTCCGTAGAAATAATAAGAAGCACGCAAGCTATTAATCTTGCCATAAGGCATAGGAATGTTCTGAACACCTCTTGGATCAATCTCCAAGACATCCTCATAACGCTTAACAGTCGCCCCCATAATTTCCATGATTTCGACAAGACTAGCAACGTCTGAAATATCTGGAACACAATCTAAAGTGACAATATCATCTGATAAGATAATAGCTGGAATAAGCGCTACAACACTATTTTTAGCACCACTAATGGTGATCTCACCTTGCAATGGACGTCCACCATTGATGACAATTTTTCTCATGTTTTACTCTTTCAAAATTTACTAAAAAGGTCTTTTCGTTCTATTATACCATAATTTTCAGTTTTTTCCCATTCCTATTTACTAAATACCATTCCATTTTGATAAAAAAAGACCTATCACTCAAGCTTTTCAGCCTGAAATGATAGGTTTTTGTGTTAGATTAACGTACTGTACGGATACGCATTGTGTTTGTACGAACAGCTTCTCCAAGTGGCACACCTGCAACGATAACGATATCGTCACCAGATTCTACCAAACCTTGCTCAACTGCAATTCTTTCAGCGAGATCAAACATATCATCAGTGTTTGATGGGCGATCAGTTGTTACTGGGATAACTCCCCAGTTAAGCATCAAACCACGCTGAGTCAATTCATCGAAAGTGATTGCCAAGATATCAGCATCTGGACGGTATTTAGAAATCAAACGAGCAGTGTGACCTGTCTTAGTAAGAGTAACCACCAACTTGATATTCATAGAGTTTGTTGCATCCTTAACAGCTGAAGCCATAACCTCAGTCTTAGAATTACGTGACAAGTTAACAGACGACAAGCGACCGTATTCTTTTAAAAGAGTTTGAGCGTTCTTGTCAATTGTAGCCATTGTTGTTACTGACTCAAGTGGGTATTTACCGTTTGCAGATTCACCTGAAAGCATTGTAGCGTCGGTTCCGTCGATAACAGCGTTAAACACGTCTGATACTTCTGAACGCGTTGCACGTGGTTTTTCAGTCATAGTTTCAAGCATGTTTGTTGCTGTGATAGCGACTTTACCAGCTGCATTTACTTTTGTGATAATCATTTTTTGGTAAACTGGAACCATTTCGAATGGTACTTCGATACCCATGTCACCACGGGCGATCATGATACCATCAGCTACTTCAAGGATTTCATCCAAGTTATCGATACCTTGTTGGTTTTCGATTTTCGCAAACAATTGAACGTGACCATTACCAGTTTCTTCACAGATTGCACGAACTTCTTCAACGTCTTTTGCAGTACGTACAAATGAAATAGCGATGAAGTTGATACCTTGTTCCAAACCGAAACGGATATCATCGTTATCACGTTCAGCAAGAGCTGGGAAAGGAATTTTAGTGTTAGGGATGTTTACACCTTTTTGTTTAGCGATAATTCCGTCGTTTTCAACTTCTACTTCAAATTCACGAGTTGCATCGTCTTTTGCAACAACGCGAAGACCCAATTTACCATCGTCAACCAATACTTGACGACCAACTTCAACATCGTCGTAGATATCAAGAGCACCAGCAACGTTCAAAGCAATCACTTCACGAGTTGATTTGATTCCTTGTTTAGTTGCAACACGGATCTTTTCACCAGTTTTGTAAGAGTACTCTTTTGCGTCACCTTCAAACAATTCTGTACGGATTTCAGGTCCTTTAGTATCAAGAAGGAAACCAACTTTTTTACCTGCAAGTTTTTCAGCAAGTTTAACAGTTGCCATACGCTCACCTTGTTCTTGGTGGTCACCATGTGAGAAGTTGAAACGGAAAGTGTTTGCTCCTGCTTCAATCAATTTAGCAATATTTTGAGCTGAAGCTTCAACGTCAAGTTTTTCACCCCAGTATCCGTCTTCACCGAATTTTTTACCACCACGGATTTCAACCGCAGGACCTAAAGTTGCAACGATTTTTACACGTTTGTTCATGATTTTTGTGACTCCTTTATATAATTCGACCTTTTAAGGTCATGTTACCAAATTAATGAAAGTTGATTAGGACAAGCTCTTGTTCAAATCAGAAAGTTCAAGATCAGCTTTATGAGGGTTGTTAACAACGATCTTACCATCCGCTGTTAAGCTAAACAAAGCTCCTTCTTCTGCTGTTCCAAGAATTGGATTCTCAACCATTTTCTCGTTTCGGATACCAACAGCGACACCACCGATTCCTTGTTTAAGGAGTTTAACAGCGTGTGCACCCATGCGTGATGCCAATACACGGTCACGAGCGGTTGGTGAACCACCACGTTGGATGTGACCAAGTTCTGTGACACGAAGGTCACTTGTATCTCCAGCTTCTTTTAGTTTTTGACCAAATTCAGCCGCTGACATAACACCTTCTGCCAAAACGATAATATTGTGTTTCTTACCGTGTTCATATCCAGCTTTGATGCTTGCTACGATGTCTTCAAATTTGAAACCTTCTTCAGGGATGATGATTTCGTCAGCACCTGTTGCAATACCTGCCCAAAGAGCGATATCACCTGCATTACGTCCCATTACTTCAACAACGAAAGTACGACGGTGACTTGATGATGTATCACGAATCTTATCAATCGCATCCATTGCAGTCGTAACTGCAGTATCAAATCCGATTGTAAAGTCAGTACCTACGATATCGTTATCGATTGTACCTGGAAGTCCAATAGCAGGGAATCCATGCTCCGTCAAGCGCATAGCTCCATGATAAGAACCATCACCACCGATAACTACGACTCCTTCGATACCGTGTTTTTTCAACTGCTCAATCCCTTTAAGTTGGCCTTCAAGTTGTGCAAACTCAGGGTAACGAGCAGAGTGAAGGAAAGTACCACCACGTGAAATGATGTCTCCCACTGAAGCAGCATCAAGTGGATAAATTTCACCGGCAACCATACCTGCGTATCCATCATAGATACCAAAAACTTCCATTCCTTCTGAGATTGCTTGGCGAACTACTGCACGGATGGCAGCATTCATACCAGGGGCGTCTCCACCACTGGTCAAAACAGCAATACGTTTCATTTGGTTTATGCTCCTTTTTCTTTTAACATTCTTACTGATTATACCATATTTAAATCGAAAATTCTTCTATTTTCCGTATTTTTAGCGATAAATCGTTTTCATAGCAATTCCCTCTAATTTTTCCTCTAGAGCAGAATCTTTTCTTACAAAATGTTGTGTAGAAACAACCGTTTTTCCTTCCTCTTCATACCTGATAATGACAGGGATTGGGCCTTTGTATTGTTCTAGGATATTTGAAATCTCTTTATCATTTTCATGATTTTTAACTTGAATCCAGAATCGTTCCGCCACTGCTTCTTTCAAATCTTGTGCAATCATTTGCAGACGACCATCTCGAGATTGAACTTTTCCATTGATGTAGTAAAATTTCCCTTCGGATAAATTGGAAGCAAATTTTCTATATTGGTCTGAAAATACAGTTACATCCATCCGAGACTTACTATCATGAACCTGTAGAAAGGCCATACTCTCACCTTTCTTGGTTCGAATCACTTTAATCTTTTGAAGTTCTACTAGGAGAGTGGCTTGAGCTCCCTCAGTAAGATTAGTGATTGGAGTGGTCGGATATAGGGCTTGTTTGGCAAGAGTTTGGAGAGGATGGGGACTGATACCTACCCCAATCAGTTCCTGCTCTTTGTAAAATTTCTCTGCCTCAGTAAAATCATCAGCTTCAGTCCAACTATAATTTGTATCCGCAAAAAGTCCACCTAATTCCTCAACAAAAACAAATAAGTTTGGTAGGTTCACTAAGATTTTCTGACGGTTCTTATCAAATTCATCAAAAAGCCCCAGTTCAACCAAAGGAGTCAAAAGCGACAGTTTCTTGTAATTCTTGGGAAGACGTGTTACAAAATCTTCAATACTTGAGAAGGGACGATTTTCAATAATCCAGTAAGACAAATCTCTTGGCATGCCCTTAATGGCTTTTAGACCAAGATAGATTTTCTCTTGGGTAATCTTATCATGATAGGGAATGCTGTTGATTGCTAAAGGAGCCACTTCAAAGCCCATCTGCAATGCATCTACAATGTAATCACTGCTCGAATAATTCAACATGACTTGAAAGAAAATAGCAGGATAGTGTGTCTTGAAATAAGCAAGCTGGAAAGCTAGGGCTGAGTAAGCATAGGCGTGGGATCGGTTAAAACCGTAGCCTGCAAACTTTTCCATCACTGCAAAAACTTGGTTGGCCTTTTCTTCTGTATGCCCAAGTTTCATAGCTCCTGTGATAAAATCTTCCTTCATCAAATGCATCTCTTTAGCATTTTTCTTCCCCATGGCTCGTCTGAGAATGTCGGCTTTACCAAGACTGAAGCCTCCAAATCGCTGAGCAACCTGCATGACCTGCTCTTGATAGAGCATGATACCGTAGGTTGATGAAAGGATGTCTTCTAAGACAGGATCTAGTACCGTCACCTTTTCTTTACCATGCTTCCGAGCGACAAAATTATCAATATAATCACTTGCCCCCGGTCTGTTCAGCGAGGTTGTGGCTACTACCTCTTCAAAGACTTGCGGCTGAACACGTTTCAAGAGTCGAATGGCGCCAGGTTGTTCAAATTGGAAAATCCCCTTGGTATTTCCAGCAGCAAAGAGAGCCAGAGTTTCTTTGTCTTCCAGATCAATATCCTCTATTCTCAGATGAATACCTTCTGACTCAGCCAATAATTCCTGCATTTTTTGTACGAAAGTCAGGTTACGTAAACCGAGGAAATCCATTTTTAGAAGTCCATTAGCTTCAACACCATGAGCATCATACTGGGTGATCAGCATATCCTCACCGTATTTGAGTGGGATATAGTCTGTCAGGTCTTGGTCGCTCATAACGACTCCTGCAGCATGAATAGAGGTCTGACGAGGATAACCTTCTATCTTTCGAGCAATCTCAAAAGCTTTTTGATATTCCATTTTGCTATTGATGACCTGTCTAAACTGTAAATTCTTTTCATAGGCTGTCGTTAGCGTATCTCGAAAACTGATTTTTTTCGTAATATTGGTTAATTCATACTCAGGGACACCATAGCGTTTGAAAACATCACGAATTGCTTGTTTGGCTCCAAAGGTCGAATAAGTGACAATCTGCGCCACATGTTGACTACCATACCGATCACGAACATAGCGAATGAACTCTGGTCTATAGAGGTCAGGAATGTCGATATCGATATCAGGCATGGTGTAGCGCTCACGATTTAAAAAGCGCTCGAAAATCAAGTTCTTTTCAACCGGGTCAATTCCTGTAATATCCAGTGAGTAAGCTACTAGACTACCAACCGCAGAACCGCGCCCCATTCCCATATAGTAGCCTTGGGAACGTCCAAAACGCAACAAATCCCAAACGACTAGGAAATAGTCATCAAAGCCCATATCATGAATCACAGCTAATTCTTCATTCAAACGCTCGCGATAGATAGCTGAGGTTATCCCCTTGTCAATCAAGCCTTGCTCGGCCCTCTCTCTAAGTTCTTCTACCGCTGGTCTTTCAGCATTAAAACGAGGGAGTTTTAAACTTGGATCAAGTTGGTAGCTAACATTCTCTATCAAGCCTTGGAGATTGGCAAGCGCCTGAGGGAAGCGATTTTTAAACCGTGCTTCCAAGTCTGAGGCAGGTAGAAAGATTCCTTGTTGTGAATGCAGATCCACTTCTCTCAGACTGACATTATCCTTGACTGCTGACAAGATTTGTAAAACTTGAATATCTTCTTTTTCAAAAGAATTGACTTGATAGAGTGGAAAAATGGGTCTAGTAAAGGCTTCTTGAGGAGTATCTGGACTGACACCGATAAAATAATCAACCCCCAAATCCAACTGTTCGACCCCATTAAAATAGGGAACAATAATGGCCACATCTTCAAGGTGGGAGGTGAAGTCAGACCAATTTTTCCGTCCAGTCATTTTTAAAGTGGATAACTTCATCAACTCTTGATAACCTTTAGTTGATAGGGCTAGAAAACGTAGAGAGAGATTCTCCTCATCTTTGACCAAGGTCATTTCTAAACCAATTAAAGGTTGAATGCCATGCTTACGAGTTGCTTCTAGAAAATGATAGGCTCCATAGAGATTATCCACATCCATGATAGCAAGGTGAGAATAGCCGTATTCTTTAGCCATTTGTACATATTTTTCAATCGAAACCACACTTTCCATAAAACTATAAACAGTCTTGGTGTCGAGCTGTGCAATCATTTCTTCTCCTCCTTGCTTTCGTTTTACTACTATTATACCATTTAAAGCTGGATATTGAAGCAACTCTGCACTTTCTTTTCAATATCATCAGTTACAAACTTCTTCTCTTCTTACTGTTAAATTCTTCATTTTTCAAAGGAAGAAAATAAAAAATTAATATTATATAATAGTTTTAAATGTAAATTTAGATATATTTATACCAAACGAAGAATAATAAAGATAGGAGTTATATGCAGTTTTACATATAAAAATCTCTAGAAAAAGGCTTACTTCTATGGTATTTATTCAGCATTTTATAATAACTTACCAAATTGATATGCTGGTTTAAGAAATTTATTTCATTTAAGTTTATTTATTCCATTTTTCCCTCTTTTTTGATATAATAAATTTAGTTGTTTTCAAAGGAGAGAAACATGCGTTTTAATCAATTCAGCTACCAACCAACCACTAGTTCTCAACGATTTGAGGAATTAGAAGGTCTTGGTCTAAAGCTGTCACCCCAACTGTCCTTAAAAAGACAGTTTGAAGACTTCATTCGTTGGAGTTTTTTCACTTATTCTAACACGGATTATTCCTTGTCGACTTTGGCTGCGGATAAAGAAACAGATTTAGTAACCTTTTTCCAGTCAGACCGTGAGTTAACTGCGGAGATTTTCTACACAGTAGTTTTTCAACTTTTAGGATTTAGCTATCTTGTTGACTTTGAAGATTCCGAACAGTTTCGTAAAGAAACTGGTTTTCCTATTGTTTATGGAGATCTCATTGAAAATCTTTATCAGTTACTCAATACGCGAACGAAAAAAGGAAATACGCTCATCGATCAGCTTGTTAGTGATGGACTCATTTCAGAATACAATCACTACCACTACTTTAATGGTAAGAGCTTGGCAACCTTCTCTACTCACAATGTCATTCGTGAAGTCGTATATGTCGAGAGCCGTGTGGATACTGATAAAGACGGACTCCCTGACTTAGTCAAGGTCAGCATTATTCGCCCGCGTTATGATGGACAGATTCCTTCAGTCATGACTGCCAGCCCTTACCACCAAGGGACCAACGACAAAGCCAGTGACAAGGCTCTCTATAAAATGGAGGGAGAGCTTGAGGTCAAACCGCCCCACACCATTGAACTTGAAGAACCTAAGCTGAATTTAGTCGAACCTCATGGTCAAGCAGAAGTTGTCACAGAAGCTGAAGAAAAGCTATCTCATATCAATAGCTCATATACTCTAAATGACTACTTCCTCCCACGTGGATTTGCCAATCTCTATGTATCGGGTGTTGGGACCAGGGATTCCCAAGGGCTCATGACCAATGGGGACTACCAGCAGATTGAGGCCTATAAAAATGTCATTGATTGGCTCAATGGTCGTTGCCGTGCTTTCACGGACCACACGCGCAAGCGCCAAGTCAAGGCTGACTGGTCAAACGGCAAAGTCGCAACAACAGGAATTTCCTATCTAGGTACCATGTCCAATGGTCTCGCCACCACTGGTGTTGATGGCTTGGAAGTGATCATCGCAGAAGCAGGTATTTCCTCTTGGTACAACTACTATCGGGAAAATGGTCTAGTGACCAGCCCAGGGGGCTATCCAGGTGAGGATTTTGACTCACTTGCTGAACTGACCTACTCCCGCAACCTCCAAGCTGGTGACTATATTCGTGGTAATGAAGCTCATCAAACCGACTTAGAAAAGGTTAAAGAGAAACTCAATCGCAAGACTGGTGACTACAATCAGTTTTGGCATGACCGCAACTATCTGCTCAATGCTCACAAGGTTCAAGCTGAGGTCGTCTTTACGCATGGTTCCCAGGATTGGAACGTCAAACCTCTTCATGTTTACCAGATGTTTCATGCCCTTCCTAGCCATATCAATAAGCACCTCTTTTTCCATCATGGTGCCCATGTCTATATGAACAACTGGCAGTCGATCGACTTCCGCGAGTCCATGAATGCCTTGTTAAGTAAGAAATTGTTAGGACTTGACTCAGGCTATCAACTTCCGACTGTCATCTGGCAGGACAATACCGAACCGCAAAGATGGCAAGATCTTGATGACTTTGGCAAACAGGATGAACTGCATACCTTCTCTCTTGGTAATGAGGAAAAAGTGATTCAAAACCAGTATGATCAAAAAGATTTTGATCGTTATGGTAAGACTTACCAGACCTTCAACACTGAACTTTACCAAGGAAAAGCCAATCAGATCACCATTGACCTTCCAGTAAGTCAAGACATTCACTTAAATGGGCGAGTGGAGCTGAAACTTCGTGTCAAATCGAGTACGAACAAGGGCTTATTATCAGCCCAACTGTTAGAACTTGGACAAAAGAAATATCTACAACCTTATCCAGCTGTTTTAAGTGCTAGAACCATTGATAATGGTCGTTACCACATGTTAGAAAATCTCTGTGAACTGCCATTCAACCCAAGTGCCCAACGTGTCATCACCAAAGGCTACCTTAATCTTCAAAATCGAACCAATCTCTTGATGATTGAAGAAATCCAACCAAATGAATGGATGGACTTCAAGCTAGAGCTTCAACCAACTATCTACAAACTTAAAAAAGGAGATACTCTCCGTTTGGTTCTCTATACAACAGACTTTGAGATTACAATTCGAGATAATACAGACTATCAGTTGACTGTTGATTTAGCACAGTCTAGTCTTATCCTTCCCTGTCAAAAGGTATAATCTACCAGACTTTCAATATGGAAGTATTCAAAGGAAAAGTCAATGAATTTGACCATTGAACTTCCTATAACCAAGGCTTTCCTCTTGAACAGTCGAATCAAACATAAATTTCGTATCAAATCCAGTTCATCTGAAAGCATTTTAGAAGCCCCTAGATAGAACTTGGACAAAAGATACTCCCTCTAACCAACATGTGTAACCATTTATCATACACGCTACTAGACCACATGTTGGAAATCACTGTGAATTACATTTAGAGTGAATTCACAACAAGCCGTGACAAAAAGCTACCCAAATTGAATGATTCACTGTCATTAAAGAACATCAATGTAGATGAACGGATTGTTACCCAGTTTATCTGCACGCAACTAGTGACAAGTTAAAAGAAGGAGAATCTCTCCATCTAGTTCTTTATCCTACTGACTGTGAAATCATCATACGTGACAATACCGCCTACCACCCGACTGACATTTTCGTTCAGTCCACGCTACTGTACCTTGTAAAAGGAGTACTTACTTTATGAACAAATCAGAACACAGACACCAACTTATCCGCGCCCTCGTTTCAAAAAACAAAATCCACACTCAAGCTGAATTACAAGCCTTATTAGCGGAAAATGATATCCAAGTTACTCAGGCTACCTTATCACGCGATATCAAAACCATGAACCTTTCAAAAGTGCGCGAAGAGGATAATTCTTATTATGTGCTAAATACAGGATCTATTTCCAAATGGGAAAAACGACTTGAAAATTATATGGAAGACGCTCTTGTTATGCTGCGTCCTGTGCAACACCAAGTTATTTTGAAAACTTTACCCGGTTTAGCCCAATCGTTTGGATCTGTAATTGATTCCTTGGCCTTTCCAGATATCGTTGCAACCCTTTGTGGTGATGATGTCTGCATGATTATCTGTGAAGATGCTGCAAAAGCGCAGGCTTGTTTTGAGAGTCTTAAAAAATATGCGCCACCATTTTTCTTTAGTGAATAAAACAAATCCCGTGATTAAAAGATCACGGGAATTTTTTATTTCTTTGACTGTGTTTCTTCTTTCTTTGTACGCGCCAATCGAAGAGCACGTTTAGGATTGAGACGATTAAACAATTCTTCTAGTTTCTTTTCATTCCACACATCTGCTGCAGAAACAAAATTTCCATCTGCATCTCGGAATGATATCGGTTTATCTCCCATATCAATCTCCTAGTCTACAAATTCGAATTCAAATTTACCAATGCGGACCAAATCGCCATCTTTGGCGCCACGCGCACGAAGGGCTTCGTCAACCCCCATACCACGAAGCTGACGGGCAAACTTCATGACTGATTCGTCACGGTCAAAGTTGGTCATGTTAAAGAGTTTCATGAGTTTCTCACCAGAAAGTACCCATGTCGCATCATCATCACGGCTAATCTCAAAGGCCTTTTCTTCCTCGTCAAAGCCATAGTAAGCCTCTTCTTCCATATCGGATTCATCATAAATCGGGAATTCTGGAGTCTTGTCTAACAACTCGGCTGTCGCGTCCAAAAGTGTAGCCAAGCCTTGCTTGGTCAGACCAGAAATTGGGAAGATGGCTGGAAGTTCCTCAAACTCGTCGTAGTTTGCTGCCAACTTTTCCTTGAAAGTTTTAAGATTTTCCTGACTTTCAGGCATATCCATCTTGTTGGCTACGATAATCTGTGGACGTTCCATGAGACGAAGGTTATAGGATTCCAATTCTTTATTGATAGCAAGGTAATCCTCATAAGGATCACGTCCTTCGCTAGCTGACATATCGATGACATGGAGGATAACTCGAGTACGTTCGATATGACGAAGAAACTGGGTTCCAAGACCAACCCCTTGACTAGCCCCTTCAATCAAACCTGGAAGGTCTGCTACTGCAAAAGATTCACCTGACTGCGTACGAACCATTCCCAAATTAGGGACAATCGTCGTAAAGTGGTAAGCACCGATTTTGGGTTTGGCTGAAGTGATGACACTAAGCAAAGTTGACTTTCCGACAGATGGGAAACCGACCAAGCCGACATCCGCTAGGATCTTCAATTCCAGTTGCAACTCACGTTCTTGACCTGGTTCTCCATTCTCAGAGATTTCAGGTGCAGGATTTTTTGGCGTGGCAAAACGGATATTTCCACGACCACCTCGACCGCCATGAGCCACGATAAATTCCTGACCATGTTCAATCAAGTCTGTAATGACTTTGCCAGTTTCTGCATCACGTACAGTAGTTCCCTGTGGTACGCGAACACGAAGATCTTCTGCACCACGTCCGTGCATTCCTTTGGTCATCCCTTTTTCACCAGAATCAGCCTTGAAATGACGGTTATAGCGGAAATCCATCAAGGTACGTAAGCCTTCGTCTACCACGAAAACAACGTTTCCTCCACGTCCACCATCACCACCCCAAGGACCGCCATTAGGGACATATTTTTCACGGCGAAAGGCAACCATGCCATCGCCACCATTACCAGCCTTGACCTTAATCTTGGCTGTATCTAAAAACATACTCATATTTTCTTCTCACTTTAAAAAGGCTGGGGAGAACCCAGTCATTAGTTATTGTTTCTATCCTCGTAGCTTGCTTAGAATCTACTGAAAGCTCCAAGCGCAGTTGCAAAGATACCAGCAAGGGTTACAAACAACATGATGAGCACGACAACAAGCGTCACCTTTTCAAACAATGTTTTTTTGCGTTTTCCGTTATCTCCAAAAGCCATAACTTCTCCTTTTTCTATATAATTCTAATTTAATATTCTGATGAAACTGGTGCAATCAACCATAAAATGATATAAGCAAGGACTCCTGTCCCATAACAAAATGCAAGAACAGCCCAAATGACACGAACAATTGTTGGATCAATATCAAAATAATGAGCAACTCCTGCGCATACTCCACCAATTTTTTGATCTTTTCCGCTTCTCATTAATTTTTTCATTTTTTCTTCCTCTTATTCTATTATTTGAATTCGTCTCTCCAATAATCTCTGATGCTAGACAATTGTTTTCGAGACGCTCTTAAAATACGCTTGGATTCTTTTACTGGGCTTGTAACAGCCTGTTGAGGTAGATAAAGAATCGTTTTTAAGAAGCGCTGAGTGACAGGTTGTCCATCATGTAACTCATGTTCAAAGTTATTTGAGATAATAGCATCAAGGTAAAACTCATGAACTCGTTTCCCAAAATTTTCAGCCGAAATCTCGTACAACTTATCCGCTAACTTTTGTTCAGACATATCAGGAGTAGCAATCAATGCTTCAAGGATAGCTCCCGCAAGCTCTCGTTCTCCATAGTAGAGGGTCCCAAACATTTTATCATTGATCAGATTTTCAAGATAGGGATTGCCATGAGCAATAACAGGCGTTCCACTGGCTAGACTTTCTAGATAAGTCAATCCTTGGGTTTCACTAGTGGAAGCTGAAATAAAGAAATCAGCTGCTTTATAGTACAAGGCTGTCTCACTTGGAGCAATCATACCTGTAAAAATCACATATTTTTGTATGTTTAATTTCCCTGCTTGTTCTTTCAGACTATCCAGATAAGGTCCGTCTCCAGCAACAACCAACTTCACCTTGTCTTCTTCATTCAAAACCTGCGCAAAGGCAGCTAAGACTGCTTGGATATTCTTCTCATAAGAAATACGCGAAAGGCTCAGCAGCATTTTCTCGCCTTCCTGAATACCTAACTTCGAACGAAGCTCTTGTAAGTTTTCGTCTTTGATCTCAGGTCGTTCAAACTTAGCCAGCTCAATTCCAGTTGGGATGACACGCTTTTCAACCTTGACTTTGTATTTAGATAAAAGGTCACGAACAATCTCACTAGGGCAAATCACGCCATCTACATCATGAAGGAAGCCACGCACCAAATATTTTACCATACTCGGACGAATTAGCATGCCCTTAGCAATGTAATGCACATAGTCTTCATACTGGGTATGGTAGGTATGAATAACTGGAATTTTCAATTCTCTCGCAATCCAAATTCCTAACAAACCAAGAGAAAATTCTGTCTGGGTATGAATGATATCGAGTTGATACTGCTTAGCAATTTCAAGCGCCTTTGTAAAACCTCGGTAGGCAAATCGTCGATCCTTAAATGCAAAGAAAGGGACACTCGGAATGCGAATAATTTGCCAATCCTCGTAGCGGTTCACGTCTTTATCAGTCGTTGTAAAGATAAAAACTGCATGCCCCTGCTTTTCAAGCTCAGTTTTCAAGGTCCGTATACTAGTCGCGACCCCGGAAACCTGAGGGAAATAGGTATCTGTAAATAAACCAATTCGCATAAATTACCTCACTTTTTGCCCAAAGCAGCCTGTTCTCGATAAAATTTTAACCAGATTTCCAACAAATGCTCCTCAGAGTACTCTTTGGAGATCTCGCGAGCTTTTTCTTTCAAGTCCTTTAAGGCTTCAGGGTCATTCTTGTATTCTAGGATTGCTTCTCTCATCTCGGAAACATCACTTGTAGCACGATAATTCCCATCAAGAATAACCTTATACAAATCCAAATCTCTTAACATAATAGGAGCCTCGCAACTAGCGGCCTCTAAGATAGTCATAGGGAATAATTCATTGTAACTTGGTAGCAAGAATAGATCCGCCATAGCGTAAAGCTCCCGCATCCGTTCCGGTGACACAATTCCAGGGAAAATAAGATTTTTGGGTGGATTGTCCATTATCTTCTTGTAGCGTTCATAACCATCTGTCATCCCACCAAATGAAAAACCACCTGCCCAGATAAAGGTAATTTCTGGCAATTCCTCAGCAAGACGGATAAAGTCATCAATCCCTTTACGTTTCTGAACCTGACCCGCACCGATTACGACAAACTGATCTTCCGCAAGATCCATTTCCTTTCGGAGTTGTGCAACCTGTTCAGCTGGTAATGGATGCCATTTTTCTTTGTTTACAAAGTTTGGAATATAAGTTACTTTTTCACGCGGAATACCAGCAGCCACCAAATCCTCGATAAACATGGGATTGACCACCACCAAGTGTTCCATTCGGTTGTAAAAGGAAAAAACATAGCGTTTGACAATTCCTTTTAGGAAAAATGGAATCTTCAAACTCCCCTCAAGCGTATCAGGCAAAAAATGCACATAGCCAATTTTTCTCCCAGAGCGTTTCTTTTGGAAAGTAGATAAATAATAAGGGAAATCAATAGTGTGAAAATGAGTTACATCTGCCTCTACAGGAAGATTCTCCGTAACAATCAACTGGTCTTTGGCATCGCGGTGAAGGAGACTAACCAATTCTCGATAAGCTCCTGACACTCCTTGACCAGCTACTTTTTCACTTGAACTTAGCATATTAATACGCAATTTTTCGTTTTCCATACCTTTCATTATACCATTTTATTTCCAGAAAATCAGCAAAAGAAAGAAGAGACGATTGGAAAAAGGATAAAATTATCCTATTTTCCAATCGTCTCTCGCATTTTTCTTAGTCTTTATTTAATTCCTAGAGCGATACGTGCATATCGGCTCATTTTTTCAACCGTCCAAGCTGGATACCAGACCAATTTAACTTCGGTATTAGTTACCTCAGGCACATCTGTCATCGCATCGTGTATCTGGTCTGTCAAAAGGTCAGCCAGTGGGCAGCCCATAGTTGTCAAGGTCATATCAATTTCAGTGTGACCTGTTTCACCATCAAAACGAATTTCATAAATCAAACCTAGGTTGACAATATCAATCCCCAACTCAGGGTCAATTACTTCTTCCAAGGCATTTAAAATGCGTGTTTTGATATTTTCGATTTGCTCTTCTGTATAAGCCATGTTATTCCTCACTCTTAGTCTTCAATAAAATCACGAAGGGGTTTGCTGCGACTTGGTTGGCGCAATTTTCTCAAAGCCTTGGCCTCGATCTGACGGATACGCTCACGAGTCACGTTAAAGACTTTCCCAACATCTTCAAGAGTACGCATTTTTCCATCGTCCAAACCGAAACGAAGGCGCAGAACGTTTTCTTCACGATCTGTAAGAGTATCCAAGACTTCATCCAACTGCTCACGCAAAACGATTCGAGTTGTGTAGTCTACTGGATTTTCAATCACTTCGTCTTCGATAAAGTCCCCAAGATGACTATCGTCCTCTTCACCGATCGGTGTTTCAAGTGATACTGGTTCTTGGGCAATCTTTAGGATTTCACGGACCTTGTCAGGTGTCATATCCATACGCTCAGCAATTTGTTCAGGAGTTGGATCTTGCCCCAATTCTTGAAGGAGATTCCGCTGTTCACGGACAAGCTTGTTAATGGTTTCTACCATGTGGACAGGGATACGAATAGTACGGGCCTGGTCAGCGATGGCACGGGTAATCGCCTGACGAATCCACCAAGTTGCGTAAGTTGAAAACTTGAATCCTTTTGAATAGTCAAACTTGTCAACAGCCTTCATCAAACCCATGTTTCCTTCTTGAATCAAGTCAAGAAACTGCATGCCACGCCCTACGTAGCGCTTAGCAATCGAAACTACCAAACGAAGGTTGGCTTCTGCAAGGCGTTGTTTAGCTTCGATATCACCAGCCTCAACTGCTAGGGCCAATTCTTTTTCCTCTTCGTTGGTCAAGAGAGGAACGACCCCGATTTCCTTCAAATACATACGGACAGGGTCATTAACCTTGGCAGAAGTTGAGCCAATCAAGTCCTCATCACTGAGTTCTGGTTCTTCTTCTGCACTAAGCACACGCGCACTTGGATTTCCTTCATTATCTGTGATAGAAATTCCAGCATCCTGAATCCGTTGCAAAAGGTCTTCAATGCCGTCTGCATCTAGGGTAAAAGGAATAACCAGACTTGAATTGATTTCGTCATCTGTTGCTGTTCCTGTTTTTTTGTGGTTACGGATAAAGTCTGCTACTTGCACATCAAATGTGGTTACTTCTTTTTGTTTTGTTGCCATTATTACTCCATTCTTCTCTTTTGGGAAATCAATCGTTGCAATTCTTCCAAGGCTGTGTCTGTATCTCCTACATGACTAGCTTCCTGCACTTTCTTTTTAATTCTTAAGTTGTCCTTGCTGAGGAGGGCACGGTTTCGAGTCGCTTCGACTTCCGCTAGCTCTTGAGGCGACATCTCAACTGGCAAATCCAAGCTAAGCACGTGGTACCAAGCATTTTCAACCTCAGGCGTCTGATGAGAAAGCTCCTCTGAGCCGATTTCTCCCTGCTCACTTAATAATTCGTAAAGAATCTGAAATTCTGGGGTATCAAAGAAAAAATCTTCTCTTAATCGGTAGTCATTTAGAACAACTGGATTCTCAGCCATCCTATAAAGGAGATGAGCCTCTGCTCTCATGACTGCTGTCAGTTGTCGCGTTACAGGTAAACTAATCGCTGCTGGGGGTTGCTCCTCTTTGACTCTTTCCTGCCTCTGAACAATCCGACTTTCATTTACTATCTGTTCTACCTGCTGGTAATCAAAGGAAGGTAGATTATCCGCCAGAATGTGGATATAAGAATTCTGGGCAGTGATAGACTTTTCTTTGGCGATTAGGGGCGCAATCTTTTCAATGAACTCAATTTGCGCCTGTAAGTTATCACTATTTTCTGGCTTGAGCTGGTGAATATAGAACTCTATAGGACTAATCCGGGTCTTGGTTAAAAGGTAAGCCAGGTCTTCAGTAGAATTCTTTTGCAAATACTCATCTGGGTCCATGGCATCAGGTACTCGAACAACCTCCACTGAGAAGTCTTTTAATTCCTCTAGAGCCTTGGCTGTTGCTGCCTGCCCTGCCTTGTCACCATCATAGCTGAGAACTATCTTTTTGGTAAAGCGTTTGAGGTGTTCAACATGCTCCTTGCTTAAGGCTGTTCCCATGGAAGCTACAGCATTTTCTATACCAGCACGGTAGGCTGCGATCACATCCATGAAGCCTTCCATCAGATAGAGCTCTGTAATCTTACCTGTTCCCTTTTTTGCCTTGTCCAAATGATACAATTCGTAACTCTTGTTAAAAATTGCAGTCGAGCGACTATTTTTATATTTGGCAGTCTGACTATCCGTTTCTTGCCAGATACGACCTGAAAATGCAATAACCTGCCCCTTGTCATTCGTCAAAGGAAAGATGATCCGTCCGAAGAAAGTATCATAAAACTGATTGCCATCTGACAGGTAAAACAGGCCAGAATCCAATAAATCCTTTTCCTCAAACTTGTCAGCCAAACGTTGATAGAGATAAGTTCTCTCTGCTGGAGCTAGTCCAATCTGGAAGTGCTTCAGAACATCATCTGTCAATCCGCGTTTGTAGAGATAAGCCCTTGCTTCTTCTCCCATCTTTGTCGTCATGAGGATGGCATGGTAAAAACGGGCAGCTTCTTCATGCATATCGTATAGAGCTTGATGAGGGGAAGTTTGTTGGGGACGAGACTGTACCGGCGTAGCTAGTTGAATACCGACGCGCTCTCCTAAGAGCTGAACGGCTTCCATGAAGGACACACCTTGGTATTCTTCGATAAACTTAAAGACATCTCCTGAACGACCACAGCCAAAACAGTGATAAAACTGCTTGTCTTCCACAACGTTGAAAGAAGGGGTCTTTTCACCATGAAAAGGACAGAGCCCTAAATAGTTCCGTCCAGCCTTTTGTAAAGAAATCACATCACCTATGACTTCCACAATGTTGGCATTGTTTTTGATTTCTTCAATGACTTGCTTGTCAACCATACACAATACCTCCATCTTATCATAGTTTCACGTAAACTAGTATAGCTCATTTCTGAAAAAAAGTAAACCATTTCATACGCTTTCCGTAATTCTCTTTGCCTTATTTTTCTAGATAGAAAGAGGAGATAAAAAACTCAGAAACACTTCCATGTTTCTAAGTTAATTTTCACTATTTTTTGATGGTTACTTCACTCATCTATTCAAATAATTGATAGTAGTCTGAAATTTTCATCTTAGCTTTTTCTTCTTTATTGAGGTCTTGGATGATTCGACCTTCCTTCATGACAATCAGACGGTTTCCATACTTCAGTGCATCTTCCATATGGTGGGTAATCATCAAGGCTGTTAGATGATCTTTGCTGACAAAGTCATCTGTTAATTCCATCAATGCCACACTTGTTTTTGGGTCAAGGGCTGCTGTGTGTTCATCCAACAAGAGCAACTCTGGTCGTTTCAAAGTTGCCATCAAGAGACTCAAGGCCTGACGTTGTCCACCTGAAAGAAACTCAATAGGAGTGTCCAGATGTTTTTCAAGACCATTTCCAACCTTTTCAATGGTAGTCTGGAACTCTTCCCTATGGCTTGAAAGCCTTCTAGGCAGGAGTCCTCTCTTCTCACCACGAAACTTGGCAATCAAGAGATTTTCCGCCACTGTCATACGGGGAGCCGTACCCATCTTAGGATCCTGAAAGACGCGAGACAAGTACTTAGCCCGCTTTTCAGGTGAAAAATTCGTCACGTCCTCCCCCATGATACGGATATTTCCACTTGTTAAAGGTAAGGTACCTGCAATCGTGTTAAAAAGCGTTGATTTCCCCGCTCCATTTCCCCCTAAGATGGTAATGAAATCATGTTCGAAAATTTCAAGAGAAACATCATTCAGAATGATTTTTTCTTCGTCAAAGCCATTGGTGATGACTTTGGTAGCATTTTTTAATTCTACAATTGCTGTCATTTGCTAAACTTGACTCCTTTCAGGTATTTGCTTTTGAAGGTTGGAATCATGAGGCAAACTGCCAAAATCAAGGCGCTGTACAAACGCAGATAACTTGTATTAAATCCAAGAGCAATCACTCCCCAAACAAGGAACTGATAAGCAATAGATCCTACAACGATGGTCATGAGTCGCTCTGCCAAGGTCAAACTCTTGAACAAAACCTCACCAATAATCAAGCTAGCAAGCCCTACGACAATCACTCCAATTCCTCGGGAAACATCTGCGTATCCTTCTTGTTGAGCAATTAAGGCTCCTGCAAGCGCGATAATCCCATTTGAGAGAACCAAGCCCATGAGTTCCATACGACCCGTATTGATACCAAAGCTACGAGCCATATCGGGATTGTCACCTGTAGCGATGTAGGCCTGACCTAGTTTGGTATCAAGGAAAAAGAGCATGAGACCAATAACAAGAGCTACAAAGATTAATCCAGTCAGGAGTTGGTTAAGGTCTGAATCGAAAGGCAAGACATCCTGAATTTGCTTGGTTCCAAGAAGCCCCAGATTGGCACGCCCCATAATCATGAGCATGATGGAATGGCAGGAAGTCATGACCAGAATCCCTGATAAGAGGGTTGGGATTTTTCCTTTGGTATATAAGAGACCTGCCGCCATTCCAGCTAGACAGCCCGCTCCTACTGCGGCTAGGGTTGCTAAAAATGGGTTGACTCCCTGTGTTATCAAGGTTACAGCTACTGCTCCCCCAAGAGGAAAAGAACCTTCAGTAGTCATATCAGGGAAATTCAAAATTCGAAAAGTCATAAAGATTCCCAAACCTAGAATCGCCCAGACCATCCCCTGAGAAATAATGGATACTATCATAATCTTTCACTCATTTCTTTCTTTAGTAAAAATGGGAGGAGATGTGCCCAGCTC
Source organism: Streptococcus sp. SO2 (assembly GCF_030440025.1). The sequence goes on along the minus strand of NZ_JAQFJH010000008.1, from coordinate 50,346 downwards.
CTCCTTTATCTTTATTCAATCACTTGTCCTGCTTCTTTTAGAACGGACTCAGGAATGGTGATACCAAGTTCCTGCGCTAGTTTTTTATTAATCACTGACTTACCAGTTGAAAAGACATTAACTGGCGTATCAGCTGGTTTTTCACCTTTCAAAACTTTGGCAATCATTTTACCAGTAGCCACACCAAGATCGTGTTGGTCAACTACTACAGATGCTAATCCACCTGCTTCTACCATGGCAGTGGCACTTGGGTAGATTGGCTTTTTAGCTGTTTGGTTACTTGAAACAACTGTTGAGAATGCTGATGCGATGGTGTTGTCAATTGGAACCCAAATCGCATCAACCTTGCTTGTCATAACATTGACTGTTGAAGCAATTTCGTTAGTTGATGGAACGGCAAATGTTTCGACTGTCAAACCTGCTTTTTCAGCATAAGCCTTGAATTCTTCTACCTGTGTTTTTGAGTTATCTTCGCTACTTGAGTATAGAGCGCCGATTGTTTTGACATTTGGTGTGAGGGTTTTTATCAACTCTACTTGTTGTTCAGCAGGGTTGTGGTCTGACACCCCTGTGATGTTGCCACCTGGTTTTTTCAAATCTTTGACCAAGTTAGCACCGATTGGGTCTGTAATAGCAGCCATGATAACTGGTAGATCTTTAGTAGCACTTGCAAGTCCTTGAGCTGCTGGTGTTGCAATCCCAACAACTACATCGTTTCCATTTGCTACCAATTGTTTACTCATGGTTGCAACCTTGCTCTGATCTCCTTCAGAGTTCATAAAGTCAATTTTTACCTGGTCGTCCTTATAGCCTTCTTCAGCTAGTCCATCTTGAATCCCTTGGTAAATCAAGTCCAAGGATGGATGACTAACAAATTGAAGGACACCAACCTTAGCGACCTTTTGCTCTTCCTTAGCTGCAGGCTTGTTCATTGATGAATAAATCAAGCTAGCTACTACCAATACTGCTAATCCAGCGACAATTCCAATCAAACGTTTATTTTTCATTTTTCTTTCTCCTTAATTCTTTTACCTTAATTTTTTAAATCACATCATCAAGCGATGCCATCGTTTAAATTCCAATATCTTTCCTCCTCATAGAAAAAGTCCTCACACAAAAAACTTGTGTGAGGACGTCGATGCGCGGTGCCACCTCAATTATAGGGAATATCCCTATCGCTCTTTCTCGCAATAACGAGTTGCACTGTAAGGTGTGCTCACCGAATTTTTATGATTTCAAATTCTTAAGTACATTCAGCCCAATTTCATCAATTTCATCTATCTGCTTTCACCAACCACAGACTCTCTAAAAAATGAGCATGATTACTTTCTGAATGTTTAAATTATATCATTTTTCAACTACTTGTCAAGCTTATTTTTAGAATTTTTTAAACAATTCAAAAACTTCCCCTTGAAAAAAGAGGAAGTTTGTAGAATATCAACCTGAATTACGCAAACCGGTTGCAATTCCGTTGATAGTTGTATGGATCAGTTTTTCTTCGTCTGCCGACAATTCGCCGCGACGTTGACGTTTGATTAACTCCAACTGGATGTAGTTCAGGATATTAAAGTAAGGCATACGATAGTTTAGACTGTCTTTTAGATAAGAGTTTTCTGCCAAGAGTTCGTCATAACCTTCGATAGCTAAAATAACGTCCTTAGTCAACTGCCATTCATCTAAAATAGTGTAGTAGATAGCTTGTACTTCTTCGTCTTCACAGAGCTTGGCATATTCAAAAGCAATATTCATATTAGACTTAGACAAGACCATGTCCACATTGGAAAGAAGAGATTGGAAGAAAGGCCAGTTTTGGTACATATCACGAAGGAACTCGATATTCTTTGGATCTTGATCTATAAACTCTTTAAAGCTGGATCCCACACCATACCATCCAGGGAACATGACACGACTTTGTGACCATGAGAAGACCCAAGGAATGGCACGCAAACCACCGATTTCAGTGATGGTCTTACGAGCTGCTGGACGCGAACCGATATTGAAGCTTGAAATAGCCTTGATTGGACTTGATTCAAAGAAATAGTCATAGAAATATTCATTTCCAAAAACCAAATCACGGTAGATATCATAACTACGGTCTACTACTTGATCCATGATAGCTTCGTAACGATTTGACGTATTGGTATCACTCTTCTTCTTGGTAATCATGCGGTTAATAGCTGCAGAAACCAGCATCTCAAGGTTATAATAGGCTGCATCTTTGTTACCGTATTTGTTTCCAATGACTTCTCCTTGCTCAGTCAGACGGATGCGGTCCTTGATAGACTTGAGTGGTTGAGATGTGATAGCTTCATAAGTTGGTCCACCACCACGACCCACAGTACCACCACGACCATGGAAGAAAGTAACCTTAACGCCAAATTCATCCCCAATAGCAGTCAGTTGTTGTTGCGCTTTATAGAGAGTCCAACATGAGGATAGGTAACCACCATCCTTGTTACTATCAGAGTAGCCAAGCATGATTTCTTGGTAGTTGTCTTTTGAAGCAATCCATTTTTTAGCCAAAGGAAGAGAGAAATATCTTCTCATGGTTTCTTCTGAGTGATCCAAATCTTCGATCGTTTCAAAGAGGGGAACAATCTGAACGCGGGCTTTTTGGGCATCTACCAAGCCGACTTCCTTAAGCATAATGGCTAATTCGAGCATATCGGATACACTTGTTGCGTGCGAAATGATGGTTTGACGAATAACATTTTCACCCAGTTTATCCTTCAACTTGCGCGCAGCTTTAAAGATAGAGAGTTCTTTTTCAAGCAGTTCTGACTTTTCAGCATGAGTCGCTGAGAGGATACGAGGATCTTCTTCCAACTCTTTTAAGAGAAGGCTACATTTTTCGTCTTCTGACAGATCGCTATAGTGGTCGTTGATGCCAGCAGATGCTAGCAATTCAGCCACACAGGCTTCATGAACACTAGAGTCTTGGCGCATATCGATAGAAGCAAGGTAGAAACCAAAAATTTCGACAGCTTGCATCAACTCGACAAATTCTCCTGAAATCAGGTATTCTCCCTTATTCTCAAGGAGAGAATCGCGAATGGCCAACAAATCTTGATAGAATTCATCTGCAGTGGCATATCTTGGCTGAAGATCCTTGTCTTCAATGAGATAAGCCTTGGTAGCCTGCATCTTAGCTTGGATGTCAAAAAGAGCACGACGATAGAGTTCTTTTTCACGATAAATCGAGTTATCTTGTGACTTCAGCGCCATCTCACGGACCTTGTCGCTGACATTCACGATGCTGGTTGAAAGTGAAAACTCACGATAAAGATTATAAATCTTTTCATCATAGTAGTTCATGATGACTTCGCACTGGGTCAAGGCTGATTTGTTAAGAGTTTCTGCAGTTACGAAAGGATTTCCATCACGGTCTCCTCCAATCCACATCCCCATAGTAATCGGTTTTGGATGTTGGAGCTCGATACCTTGTTCTTTAGCTAGTTTCTTATACTCAGCTGTCAAACGTGGAACAGCATTCAGGAAAGAACTTTGGTAGTACTCCATCACGTTGGTGATTTCGTTGGTTACTTTCAATTTTTTCTCACGAATCATGTCCGTTTGCATGATAATTTCAATGTAACGACGGAGATCCGTGTGCCATTTTTCTTTATTAATCAAGCCGAGTTTGACATCACGGTACTTGCGCAAAAGCGTATGGATATGGTTGGTCAAGTCCAGCATACTCTTGCGTTGTACTTGCGTTGGATGAGCGGTCAAGACAGGAACGACATTTAACTTTTCTAAAATTTCAGCAGCATTTTCTTTTTCAGCTACCATCTTAATCGTTGTAGATAGTTTTCCTAGATAGTCTTGGTCCACATTGTTTTGGTGATTGATTTCATAGGCCAAATCCACATCCTCAGAAATATTAATTAAAAGTGGAAGGATAGAGAAATAGCGTGAAATGTAAATCATTTCTTCATTCGAAAGACTGGTCACTAGGTCATTGAGCCCTTGATAATTCTCACTAGTTGATAATTCCTTCAACTGGATAATCTTTTCAAAGGTTTCTGGCGCTAGCATATTTTTTGTGATATCTTCTAATAGCTCAGTCAGAATCAAGACTTCTTCTTGGACGACTGCTTTATTACTATAGTTTTCTAATTTTTGAAGAGACATATACTTTCCTTTCCATTCAATCCTTACAGACTTTCATCGGTTTGATTTTCGTATTCTCTGATAAGTTTGGCACGTTTTTCACTTGCATCAATGTTCAGTACAAGCGCGATGGCTACGGATAATACCAGTAGACTGTTCCCACCTTGTGAAAGGAAGGGGAAGGTTACCCCTGTAGAAGGAATCAACCCTGAAATCCCACCGATATTGACAAAGACCTGAACAAGGATCATTCCTCCGACACCAATAGCAACCATGGAGTTAAAGGGATTCTTTGCTCGAATACCAACCAAGATGATTCGCAAAATCAAGAAGAAGAGTAAAGCCAAAATCATACTAGCTCCTACGAATCCAAACTCCTCAATAACAATCGAAAAGACGAAATCCGTATGGGCTTCTGGCAGATAACCACGCTTCTCGATAGAATTTCCCAGTCCCAGTCCGAACCAGCCACCATTTACCATTGCATAGTAGGAATTTGCGAGCTGGTGTCCTGCACCCGCCAAGTCATTAAAGGGATTAAAGAAGGCACTAAAACGTTTAGCAACGTAACCAAATACAGGAATTTGAGAGAACTTCTCCACCCCAACAAAGCGAATGACAGACAAGACTAACATTGAACTCCCTGCCAAGAGAGCTAGAATGGTCGAGAACCAACGATAGGCGATCCCACTAACGGTATACATGATGAGCGCCACCAAGACCAAGATGGTCGCATTTCCCAAGTCTGGGAAAATTCCCAAGCTACCAATCAGAACCAGCAAAACAAAACGCCAGTCATTAAAAGCTCGAGGTAGCCACTGATTCTGTGTCAAAACCTGGAAGTCATAAACCCCAATTTCATCTTGTTGTTTTGAAAATCGATGTGCCAGGTACCAGATGATGATAATCTTAAGGTACTCCGCAGGCTGAATCGTTACAGGTCCTACAGAAATCCATCCGTATGCTCCATTGACAGGTGTCCCGACCAGTCGCGCCAGAGCTAAAAGAACCATCTCCACAATCATTACGATAAAGATGAGACGCCCATTTCTTAGGAAACCTAATTTTAATTTATAGATTAAGGCAATCAGAATCAAACTAGCTATCCAGAAGATCCCCTGGTTACGCACCAATTGAAAGGCACTTTTTCCTTCTTCGATCAAGGTTGCACTCGTTGTCGAGTACACCACAATCAGTCCCAAAATCGATAAAAGGAAGTAAGGAATCAAAATGGAATAGTTTAGTAGGTGCCTTTTACTAATTTTCATATTTCACCACTCTAATAGGAACAGACGCTTCTGTTCCCAATTCCGTTTTATTTTCTAGTTTTGATTGCTATTATACCACTTTTTCAGAAAGAAAAAAACTCTTATCCTTTAATCCTTCGAATTTTACTCATTTTCTAGTATCAGGTATAAAAAAACAAATCTCAAAAGAGATTTGTTTTTTGCTTTCTTAGTTAGATGAAGAGCTGCTGCTTGAGCTTGAGTCACCACCACCGATGTATTGGGTGAAGATGTTTTGGAATGATTGGTCTTTAACCTTGATGTTTGCTGCTTGCAATTCTTTACCAATTACTCCTTGAACAAAGGCTGAATCATTTTGTTTTTGAGTCAAGATGATGGTCTTCAATTTTTCTTTGTAATCCTCGATATTAGAAGATTTTTCTGTTTTCTTCGTTACTTTGATGATGTAGAACTGACTGCTATAGGCTTGTGTTCCAGTAGCTGTAATCACATCAGAAACCCCATTCACATCCAAGGCAAAGGCTGCTTTCTTAACTTGTTCTGGAAGTTCTGTAGAAGCAGAGTCAAAAGTAATTTCTCCACCATTTTCTTTTGTTTTGTCGTCGTTAGAATTGTCTTTTGCCAACTGAGCAAAATCGGCACCTTCTGCTTTAGCTTTCTCAAGTACTTCTTTTGCCTTGTCTTCATTATCCAAACGGATGATTTGAGCTGTTACATCTGGTGTATAAGACTCAAAAGCTTTTTGGTAGGCTTCGTCTGTCAACTCACTCTCAGCAGCCTTCTTAACTGCCAATTCAACCAATTTGCTAGTGCGGATTTGAGCTTTACGAGTCTCAGGTGTCATACCTGCACGTTGAAGCACGCTGTTGTAGCTATCGCCGTATTTCTTTTGTTCTTCAGCAACGGCGTCATCCACATCTTTATCCGTTACTTCTGATCCATATTGTTGTTCAAATACTTTTTGGATGGTCATATTGAGCAAGACTTGTTGCGCAGTTGGATTGTTCTTTACTTCTTCAAAGAATTGATGCTCTGTAATCACATCGCCCTTCATGCTGATCAAATCTTTTCCTTCAGAACTGTTTGAACAAGCTGCAAGTGTTGCTACTGATAAAAGTGTGATGGCTCCTGCCATAAGTTTTTTCTTCATTTTTACTCCTTTTACGGTAAGTGTTACCTTATCTATTTTACTATAATTTCTTAAATTTTTCTGAAAATCATTCGCTCTCAGGAAGCTCTACTTCTGCTAGATTCTTTCGTAGCATGAGAATGCCGTCTCCAAGTGGAACTAGAGTTGCTGTTAGCCCTGGATTGTCCAAAGTTGCGTCGAAAAGTCTTTGCAAACCTCGGTAAATGGTTCGTTGACCACGGCGGACTTCCATGATGTCCTTGGCAACATCTCCTCCTTGGAAAATATCATCCAAGACCACTACTCCACCAACTTCCAAGTGATTGAGGATTTCAGGCAGAAAGACGATATACTTTGACTTGGCCGAATCCATAAAGACAAAGTCATAAGTTTCTGTCAGTGTTGATAAAACATCGACTGCATCTCCCTCTAAAAGAGTGATTTGCTGACGACTGTCAAACTGAGCAAAGTTTTCCTTGGCAAAGCCTATCATCTCAGGATTACGGTCAATGGTTGTAATCTTAGCATCTGGCGCATATTCCGCCATCAGGAGGGCAGAAAAGCCAATTGCCGTTCCAATCTCCAAAATATTCTTAGGTTGCATGGTTTCCATTAGAAAACGGAAATACGCGACCGTTTCATGCGGAATAATGGGAATGTTTTCCTTGCGAGCGAAGGTCTCCAATTCTTTCAAAGAACCTGTCACCTGTTTTTGACGCTGGCGCATGAGTTCTACGATTTCTTCCTTGACGACGGGACGTCGCATATTGTGATTGGCATTTTTACTATAAGACTCTACCATCTTAAGCTAGTCCCAATTTTTCAACAAGAGCTTCAAACTCGTTTAAGCGACGTTCAAAGACTGCAAAGGCATCGTTAAGATAGTCTTCCTTCTCCATATCAACACCAGCTTTTCTCATGACATTGAGCGGATAGTCAGACTTACCAGCCTTGAGGTAGTCGATATAGCGGTCACGATCTTCTTGACTACCATGGACAATCTTTTCAGCTAAGGCTGAAGCAGCTGCAAAACCAGTTGAATACTGATAAACATAGTAGTTATAGTAGAAATGTGGAATGCGTGCCCACTCGTATTGGATCTGAGGATTGTCTTCCTTGCTAAGTCCGTAGTACTCTTGGTTCAAGTCAGCGTAGAGTTTATTGAGGAAATCACTTGTCAAGACTTCTCCATTTTGATCTGCTTGGTGGATGGCATGTTCAAACTCAGCGAATTGAGTTTGACGGAAGACTGTTCCACGGAAACCGTCTAGGAAGTTATTGAGAATAGCAAAGCGCGTTGCGTCGTCTTCCACTTCTTCCAACAATTTCTCTGTCAAGATATTTTCGTTAGTCGTTGAGGCAATCTCAGCCAAGAAGATAGAGTAATCTCCGTAAACATAAGGTTGGGTTTCACGAGTATAGCTTGAGTGCATACTGTGACCTGTTTCATGGACAAGGGTAAAGAGATTGTCTAGATTGTCCTGCCAGTTTAAAAGCATAAAGGCATTGGTATCGTATGAACCACCAGAGTAGGCACCAGAACGCTTGCCTTGATTTTCATAGACATCAATCCAACGCTCACTGAAGGCCCGTTTAACACGGCTCAAGTAGTCGTCACCCAAGACCGCCAAGGCCTCTTCTGCCTTTTTCAAGGCTTCTTCGTAGGTAAAGCTATAATCTACTGAAGATAGCGGTGTGTAGACATCATACATCTTGAGATCTGAAATCCCCAAGATTTTAGAACGAAGTTTAAGGTAACGATGTAAGAGTGGCAAATGCTTGCGCACTGCTGCTACTAGATTGTCATAGACACTTTCTGGAACAAAGTTTGCTGCGAGGGCTGCATGGCGAGCACTCTTATAGTTGCGAACTTTTGCTCGGTAGTTTTGCACCTTAACATTTGTCTGCAAGGTCTTGGCATAAGTGTGTTGGAATTGCTCATATGTCGCATAAAGGGCTTCATAGGCACCACGACGCACTTCACGGTTTTTAGACTCCATCAAACGGATGTAAGTACCGTGTGAGAGTTGCACTTCATTGCCTTCGTCATCAAGGACATATGGGAAGCTAATATCCGCGTTGTCCAAAATAGCGAAAGTTTCACTAGCAGCGCCAAAGATTTCTCCTGCTCCAGCAAGCAATTCTTCCTCACGTTGCGAAAGAACATGGTCTTTCTTTTGCAAGAGCTTGTCAAAAAAGTGCTTGTAAACTTGGAGTTTTGGTTGAGCTTCTAGGAAGGCCGCATACTGCTCTTCGCTAATCTCCATAAACTCAGGTTCATAGAATGAAAAGGCTTGTTCTAACTGACTGTATAGGGTCATTGCCTTAGCATAGTACTCTTGATACTTGGCTTCACGCGTATCTTGGTCATTTTTCATATGTGCATAGACATAAAGCTTTTCAACTTGGCGTTCCAAGTCGAGTGAGAATTCTGTGATCTCAAGCAAACTGTCTTCGCTGTCTAAGAGATGTCCCTCATACTGAGGTGCTGTTTGTACTTTTTCAGTTAAATCTTTCAAGGCTTCTTCCCAAGCATGGTCTGTTGGGTAGATTGTCGAAAGATCCCATGTATCTTTTTCATTTATTTCATGTCGTTGTAATACCATAAGATTCCTCCATCCTTTCTATTTTACCACATTTTTTGAGAAATATAAGTGATAAAAGGCTGGTGGATAGAGCTTTTGGCGATTATTTTTCGGATTTTTTTGATAGTAAGCCTGAAAATTTCTATAATAGCTAGTCAAATCCGTTTCAATCTGCAAAAAATCACCTGATTCTATCGGTCTGACCTGGGGATACCAGTCGTCTAGTTGACGGTTTAATAGATTGTCTCCTTGATGATAAGCTTCCTCCTGCTTCTTCATCCAGTAAGGTGTTTGGTAGTACAACTGTTGGCGAATGTAATGACAGATAGTGGAATCTTGCACAACTGCAAAACGAGACAGTTTTTGTTTTTGATAAGGAAATCGTAGAATTTCCAAGAGATTTCCTTTTCCATAGGGAAATTCCTTGATCTGAAAATGAAGCTTGCCACGTAGGTCCTGATGCAGAAGATATTTGAGTCTCAAAACTTGCTTTTTGAAATCTAGTTCCCAAACAAAGAAACCCATATTTTGACTAAAATAGAGAAATCCCCTTTGCAATTGTGTTAATCGCTCCTTTAACCAGAGTTTTTCTCCCAGTAGCCAGATAACCTGATAGCCCTGTCTGCGGTATCCTTGACTTCTATCGCCTAGAAGCTTTTGAGACAAGGGACTGCACTGAACCTCCAGAGCTAGTTTCCCATTGACAAGAACATCCGCAATCTGCTGGATCTCAGGCAGACTATATTCTAAGGCAACCTGACAGTCTTTCTTGGCCCAGTGATAAAGGGCCTCTTTGTTGCCCAAGTGTTCTGGACTTTCATTTTCAAAAATAGCCATACAATCTCTTAACCTTTCATGGGCAAAATGCGTCCGAATACTCTGTCCTTGGCGTAATCGTAGTCCACCACCACAGCTTGGACAAGTATAAGCTTGCTTGGTCACATATTTTTCGAGGGCATTCACCAAATTCCCCTTGGCATCTCTGGCTACAAACATGGTCTACCTCCTTTTCTCATTTATTCGAAAAAGAAATAAAAAAGACTGGAATCCCAGCCTTTCATGATATTATTTCTTATCTTTTTTGTCTCTTAGAATATTTTTTTAGCATGGGAATGAGATTGGGAATCTGCTCACTTCTAATGATCAGCACGCCGTATTCCTGGCAGCGATTGGCATAAGCTGGATTGATTTTCCCCGTACAGACAATTAGCTTGAGGCAACTCTCCCCAGCAAAATGATTGGCGTAGACTTCTAGTTCATTGATGGCTTCAACTGATAAATCTGTCATCTTGCAAGAGATAAAGGTAATCGAGCGTCCCTTTCTCAGAATAACATCAATTTCATTTTGAACATTGTCTGCCTCTGGAAAGATGCCATTCCAATCAATCTCACCACCTATCATGCACTCATCAAACAGCTGAGATTCAAGCGCCAAGAGATAGAGATATACCTCTAAAATATGTCCCTTGTTGCGGCAAAAAACTTGAGCTTCTTGACTTGGAAAGCTGTAGGCTACTCGTTTCTTGTCCTCGCTTTCAATACAAAGCATCCCTGCTTCCACAAGTAAAGGAATAAGGGATTTTGGATAGAGGTAATACTTGCCGTTGTTTTCCAGTTTCTTTTCGGTTTCAGCATGCAGGTCATTAGTCTTAGCTAGAGAAAAAAATTGGGTCACCTGATACCAGTGGGCAGGGTTGGCAATGGCAGAGCTGGCTAGTTTTTTGATGGCTGCAATTTGCTTAACTGAGTGGATAGGGCGTTTTGATTTGAGCATTTTTCCACCACGTAAAGCTATCAGCTGTTGGATGCTTAGGGTTGGAATGTCCATGTCTTCTTTTTCTAACTGACCGGCTACCCACTTGTATTGTTTTCCTCGCTCGACATCCATGGCAACGATGGGGAGGTGGCGATTCAAGCCGTATTGATAGAGGGATATGGCTAGTAGCGAATCCCCACCAAAAACATCAAGAAGAACCTGGCCATAGCTTGCTAGACAATAATCTAACTGATCCGCTAGTTGTTCTAAGGTTAGCTGACGAAAGGTCACTCGTTGAATATGAGGCACCTCTTCCATGATGAACTGACGGAGAGAGAGTTTCTCTTCATTGCTTATTTTTGTCAAAGATAGAAAAAGAATCTCATCACAATCACTGATAAAGGCTTGGTAGACATTCTTTTCCAATACATGCCGATCATATAGCTCCACCAAAAGACTCGTCATTTGATCACCTCCATCATAAAGACTTTCTTGCGCTGAGAGTATCAGCAATACAGTTCTACTACTCAGATTTCCTACTTCTAGTATAGCATAAAATCCTGCTCTCCCCAATCAACCAACGCAAACAAAAACGAATAGAAACTTTGCAAAGTGATTTCTATTCGCTGGTATAGGTTTTTACTTGACTTTTTTAGCTAGCATAGTCGCAAAGCGTAGTTGAATGCGATTGCCATTTTCATCACGACGGTGCAGATGTCCTGGATTTTCATTATATTTGACCAATTCCCAATCCTTGTAGTAGTCCGCCAACTCCCCTTCTTTAAAGGTGAATGGGAAGTTAACCGAGCAAGGATAATCCTCTGTATCCATGACACAGACGATAAGATTATAGCCACCGACCGTGGTGTGCTCCTGCATATTTTGGATAATAGTTGGAATACGGTCCGCTTGTAGGAACATCAGAACAACTGTTGAAACGATGAAATCATAGTCTTGGCTAATGCTGGCTGAATTGATATCATAAAGTCCGACAGGCATGTCTAGATCCTCTTGCTCTACGATGCTTTGCAAGATTTCAAGGGATAATTCATTTTGATCCACAGCTGTCACATCAAAACCATTCTGTGCAAGAAAGAGAGAGTTACGGCCTTGACCACAACCCAAATCCAAGGCTCTTCCTGGTTTCACCGTCTGCATAGCCTCTAGGACCTCTGAATGGACTGGATTGGTCTGGTATTTCTTAGGGAAATAATCCTCAGGTTTACAATAAAATTCCAAGTACCATTCTACATCGTCTGTTGCAGCCTCTACTCGGTGCCAGGCTTGCGGTTGCGCCATGGGATTGTCTGCTCCCGCCTCAAAGAGATGCTCAGCTAGAACCTCACCATCTTCTGTCAACTCAATAAACTTGAGTGCCCCCTTCAAGACAGTAATTTTTCCCCAAGTGCCGACTTTGGTATTGTGCTTTTGCTGAACTGCTTCAGGCATGGTCTGTTTATTCCACAAGGGCATCCGTTTATAGGCAATTAGTTTTTCCATTTTACTTCCTCTTCTTAACGCTGGTTGACAGCTTTCATCACACGCGCAATATCGCGATTCTGCTCACGACGTTTGATTGACTCCCGTTTATCATAGTCATGTTTCCCTTTAGCAAGTCCTAAAAGGAGTTTAGCATAACCATCTTTGATATAGACTTTAAGGGGAATCAGCGTCATTCCTGTTCCTTTAGTCTCTTGTTCTAATTTTTGGATTTGTTTCTTATGGAGCAGGAGTTTACGACGACGTTCTGGTTCTTGGTTCCAGATATTTCCCTCTTCGTAAGGGGCAATATGAACATTGCTCAGCCAGACTTCCCCATTTTTTACTTGGGCAAAGCCGTCCTTGAGATTGATTCGAGCAGCTCGTACACTCTTGATTTCAGTTCCAGTCAGGACCATCCCTGCCTCTAGCGTATCTACGATTGTATAGTCGTGGCGCGCCTTTTTATTTTGTGCGACGACCTTTCCCTCGCCCTTTGCCATGCTTGGCTCCTTTCTTAGCTACTTCCTTGTAAAAAGGTTTCTTACCTTTTTTCTTCTTGTCTTTTTGTGAATGCTTGCGCTTATCATTTGAGCGTCCTGATTTTCTCTTGTCTTCCTTCTTATCTGAACGACGACTTGAGCCACGACCTCTATCTTTGCGCCCAGCTTGTTTCAAACCTTTTTCGATGACATCAAACTCACTTGGGATATAAGAGAAGTCAATTTCACCTGTCATCTTATCGGCTCTTTCAACTCGAATGCGAATCTGCTGACCTACACGGAAAGTTATGCCGGATTTCTCCCCACGGAGAGTCAAATCCCGTTCGTTGAAATGATAAAATTCAGGTAGATTGGTAATGTGAATCAAGCCTTCAACTGTATTTGGCAATTCGACAAAAAGACCGAACTTGACAATGCTGAATACAACTGCATCGTACTCTTCTCCCACGTATTCTTCCATGTACTCAGCTTTTTTCATAGCTTCGACTTCACGCTCCGCCTCAATGGCACGACGTTCACGATTGGAAGACTGGGTTGCAATCTCTGGAATCACTTGTTCAAAATGCTCTGCTATTTCCTTAGAACGGCCGTAATCCCGAATCATTCGATGGACTAGAAGGTCTGGATAACGGCGAATAGGACTGGTGAAGTGAGTGTAATAGTTAGCGGCTAGTCCATAGTGACCGTGATTGTGCTCAGAATAGCGAGCCTGTTGCATAGAACGGAGAAGCATCATGGACAATACATCCGCATAGGGTTCTCCCTCAACAGCACGCATGATGTCTTGAAGCGCTTCCTGGCTAATTTCACTGGCAGTTCCATAAATTCGCAAACCAAAGCTCGAAGCGTAATCAATAAACTTCTGAACTTTTTCAGCCTTGGGCTCCTCGTGAATTCGATAGATGAAAGGTAGATCCAACTTGCTAAAGTGCTCGGCAACCGTTTCATTAGCAATCAACATGAAGGACTCGATCATCCGCTCAGCAACACCACGCTGACGAAGAACGATATCAACAGGCTTACCTTTTTTATCCACCAGAATCTTAGCTTCACTGGTATCAAAATTAAGGGCACCACGTTTCTCACGCATGCTTTCTAGCCTTTCATGAAGCTTGGCCATTAACTCGATACTAGGAACAATTTTCTGATACTCTTGTCTTTTTTCCTCGTCGCCAGCTAAGATATCATTGACAGCGCTATAGGTCATACGGAAACTCGTCTTGATAACAGTTTGGGTAATCGTGTAATTAACCACACGACCGTGTTTATCAATTTCCATAATGGCAGACTGGGTCAAGCGATCGACTTGAGGATTGAGGGAGCAGATACCATTTGACAAACGCTCTGGAAGCATTGGTACCACTCGGTCTGTTACATAGACAGAAGTCGCGCGGTTAAGGGCTTCCTTATCAAGTGCAGAACCCTCTGTCACATAGTAGGAAACATCCGCGATGTGAACACCGAGTTCGATATTGCCATTTTTCAAAGGCTTAATGTGAACTGCGTCGTCCAAGTCCTTGGCATCCGCGCCGTCAATGGTAAAGGTAAGCTCATCTCTTAAATCAAGACGACCTTCCATATCCTTTTGAGACGGAGCATCTGGTACACTTTCTGCCTCCTTGAGAACAGCTTCTGGAAATTCTGAAACAATATCCATGGATTCCAAGACTTCAAGAACGTCAATCCCAGCATCAGTCGAGTGCCCCACCACATCAAGGACACTAGCAACAAAGAAATCATGTTTCTTACTTGGGTATTTGTCGATAAAGACCTTGAGAACTTCAGTACCTTCCAACTTGATAGCCGGTTTCTTCACATAGATGGGTTGGCTGATTTTCTGATTTTTTGAACGGATGTAGCCCGCATACTTGGGCTTTTCCTGATCCAGAACGATTTGGCCTACAACTGTCGTCAGACTGTGTTCTAAGATATCAATAATTTTAGCTTCGGCAGCTGTTCCCTTGTTGCGGTCAGCAACTTTCTTGATGACCACTTCAACGGTATCACCATCAATGGCATAGTTGACATCGTTTTTTCCTACAAAAAGGTCGTCCTCTTCGCCTTCCAGACTGACAAAACCAAAGCCATTTTTATGGGCATGAAAAACCCCTTTTAGAGTGATTTCATGTTTCTTCTTCTGGTCCAAGGTAAGGCTTCCATCTTCTCCAAATCGAATCTGGTGCTTTCTTTCCATCAGAGACAGGGTTTTAATCAACTCACGGAAATCCTTGGATCCATCCTTTCCGAGAGCCTGAGCTAGGTCATTTACCGTCACTCGCCCCTTCTCTTGCAAATATTCTTTAATTTTATCTTTCATGTTTTCTTTCTAGATTTTTAAAATTTTTTTGAGTGATAACTTTGTAAGTGTCGTTAAAAATAAAAATAGGCTAAGACCTAGTCTCGCCCATTTCTTATCTACTTGATAATACCGTCAATGCTAAGGCAATGGCTAGCCAGAAAAAGACTAAAATACCTGTCAAACGTTGCATCACAGCTTCAAAACCACGAGCTTTACTACGTTCAAACAAATCACCTGAGCTGGCATCAAATACATTGCTGGATTGGTTCTTGGTTGGTTGCATGAAAATCGCAATCACAATCACAACAGATAATACTAATAAAATGGTTAATAATAGGTTATACATATCAAACTCCTTAAAATCCCTATTATTTTACCATAAATTCTACTTAGATTCAAGATGTAAAGTTACTTTTCTTTCCTTTGGACAATATTTTAGAACTTCAATCTTGTCTGGATGGGTTTTTGAGTTCTTACTAGTTAGATAATTCATGCTACCACAAGAGGAGCATTTGAGATTAATTTTTACTCGCACGAGATTTCCTTTACTTTTAATAATGATCTAAATTGAACTAAGTTACATAAACAACTGAAAGCTACACAGGCTGCTGTCGCATAAAAGACAGCATGGTAGCCCAAATATCCTGCAACTGCGGATCCCGCCATAGGTCCAATCACTCCACCGAGATAAAAAAAGACTTGGTTGAAGGCGAAAATCCTTGAAATACCTGATTTCGGAGTCATTTTGCTGAGAAGGGCATTGACTCCCGGTATGAGAGCTCCCGTTCCCAGACCAAAGAGAAAACGATACAAGCCAAGTTGAAGGGGGCTGGTTGCATGGGCACAAAGTAGGTAAATGATGACGGAATAAATCTGCGCCGCAACCAACAATCTATGATTCCCTACCTTATCGCCAAGTTTTCCTAGAATTCCAGCACTCATCATACTAGAAAATCCCATGCTGGATACGATCAATCCTGATACAAAGAGGAGATTCTCAGTCTGCCCTAAGTCCCGCACATAGAGAGCTAGAATGGGGCCAATTGATTGAGCTGAAAATTGAATGACGAAGCTCGTCAAAAATAGGTTTACTAAGAGTCTAGGATACTTGAAAGAAGAAAATACTTCTTTCGTTGGGATAGCCTTCTCCTTAGCCACTGGCTGAAAATCTTCCTTGATAAAGAAAATGGTTAGGATTGCAGCTAAAAATAAGAAAGAACCTACCAATAAAAAGACATTACGAATACCAAAAATTTCAGCAATAAAGCCTCCAACAAAGGGACCCGTCAGTGTTCCTGCAACAACACCTGTAGATAGAGTCCCCAGAGCCGCTCCAGACTTATCTTTCGGTACCTGACTAGCAATCAAGGCTGTCGCATTGGGGACAAAACCAGTAAATACACCATTGAGCAAGCGCAGAAAGAGTAGCCAATAGATATTTGGCACGAAGGCCAAACCTCCCATGGTAATGGTCATAGCAAGACCTGCTCGAATCATCATGGGTTTTCGGCCGTACTTGTCAGCAAGAATACCCCAGATGGGAGAAACTAGAGCTGCTGAAACAGCCGAAACTGAGATGGCTAATCCAGCATAGAAAGCAACTTGGTCTCCTTCAATTCCCAACTGCTCCACAAAGATAGGCATGAAAGGAACGACCAAGGAAATGCTGGCGCCCGTTAGAAAACTACCGAACCAGGCGACACGAAGATTCTCTTTCCAACTAATCTCTTGCACAGCTATCGCCTCCTTCAAGTAACTTCACTACTTGAGCCACAAGCTGATCACGACTGCCATTATTGTCTAATATATGGCTCGCCAATTTTTTCTTTTCTTCTAAAGACCATTGAGCGGCCAAACGGGACTCTGCTACTTCCTTAGAAAGATGATCCCGTTTCATGAAACGTTCCACCTGAACATCACGGTCCACATAGACCAGCCACGTTTCATCAAACCAAGCACTGTAGTCCTGTTCAAAAAGCAGGGGAATATCCATGAAAAAAACCGTTTCTGTCTGAGCTAACTGGTCTCTCAGTGCAGCCAATTCCTCACGAATAATTTCCCCTTGGGTTTGCTTAGACCATTCCCGCTCCTCAGGATTTGAGAAGATGAGACTAGCTAGGAGAGGGCGATTGAGTTCTCCATTTTCTAAGATAATTTCCTGCCCAAAGTGTTGAACCAAGAGCTGATAAAGACGACCACCAGGTTTTTGTAGCTGGTGGACGACTGCGTCAGCATCGACCACTTGGAAGCCTTTTTCTCTTAGGAAATTTGTTACAGTTGACTTACCAGAGGCAATTCCTCCTGTGATTCCGATGATTTTTCCCATCAGTCCCTCCTTTGACACTGAGGACAAAAATGAGTTCCTCGTCCACCGAGCTGGAATTTCTCAATGATGGTGCCGCAGCGTGAACATGCCTGACCAGTCTTATCATAGACCTGATGAAAATCCTGCATGGTTCCGTCTTCCCCAAAGGCATTGGTATAGGTTCTAATGGTGGAACCGCCCTTTTCGACTGCCTGTCCCAAAACAGCAATGGTCTGGTCATGAATAGCTGACGCTTCTTCTGCCGTCAAAGTTTGGGAAGGTCTTGCTGGATGAATCTGAGCTCGCCAGAGGACCTCATCCACATAGATATTGCCAAGGCCAGCTACCAAGGTCTGGTCTAAAAGGTGGGATTTGATAGGCTTTTTGGACTTAGCTAGGGCAGCTTGAAAGACCTGTAAATCAAAGTCTTCTTCGCTTGGTTCAGGCCCTAGTTTTTTAGATACAAAGTAGGCATCCAAAAGGTCGGGTGCCAATAGTTCCATAGTACCAAACTTGCGTACATCCTCATAAACAAGCGTCCCACCATCCTCAAACTGGAAGAAAACATGGGCATGCTTGCGTTCAGGAACCTGGTCCGGATAGTAAAAATATTTGCCCTCCATGCGCAAATGGGAAATCAAGACCTTGTCTGTCAAGTAAAAAAGCAAGTATTTGCCACGACGTCCCATTGACTCAACAATCTGACCAGGTACTTCCTTTTGAAACTCGTCCAAATCCGTCTTAATCATCTTGGAATAAGCAATCTCTATATTAGAAATCTTCTTTCCCAAGATCAATTTTTCTAAGCCACGACGAACCGTTTCAACCTCAGGTAATTCAGGCATAGTTCCTCCTTCTGTAAAAACAAGAAGCAGGCATGAGCCCACCTCTACTTAGTATTCTTTTTCATTATAGCCAAAGTCAGCCAAATCTAGCTTTTTATCACGCCAGTTTTTCTTGACCTTGACCCAAGTTTCTAGGAAAACCTTATCCCCTAGCATGAGTTCGATATCACGACGGGCCATGGTCCCAATTTTCTTAAGCATGGCGCCACCTTTACCGATGATGATACCTTTTTGACTATCACGCTCCACCATGATGGTTGCACGGATATGAACCTTGTCTGTCTCTTCATCACGCTTCATGGAGTCAACTACCACTGCAACTGAGTGAGGAATCTCTTCTCGAGTTAGGTGCAAGACTTTCTCACGAATCATTTCTGAAACCAAGAAACGCTCAGGATGGTCTGTGATTTGATCAGATGGGAAATACTGGAAACCTTCCTCTAGATTTTCACTCAAAATATCGATTAGTCGAGAAACGTTATTTCCCTGAAGGGCTGAGATAGGAACAATTTCCTTGAAGTCCATCTGGTTACGGAAGTCATCAATCTGAGCTAAAAGCTGGTCTGGGTGGACCTTGTCAATCTTATTCACCACCAGAATCACAGGAACCTTGGCAGCTTTCAGACGCTCGATAATCATATCGTCTCCCTTACCACGTGGCTCATCAGCTGGCACCATGAAGAGAACAGTATCCACTTCACGCAGAGTACTGTAGGCAGATTCAACCATGAAATCCCCAAGAGCTGTTTTGGGCTTGTGAATTCCTGGTGTGTCGATAAAGACGATTTGCTCCTTATCTGTGGTGTAAATCCCCATGATTTTATTGCGCGTTGTCTGCGCCTTGTCACTCATAATGGCAATCTTTTGCCCCATGACGTGATTTAAAAAGGTTGACTTCCCAACATTGGGACGCCCTAAAATGGCTACAAAGCCTGATTTAAATGTCATAATTTCCTCTTATAGTTTAAAATAGTATATCCCAAATGCGTGGGATAAAGATAAGTGCACCTGTTAAGGCTGCGAAAAGAGAGACCACTAATACCGCGCCAGCCGCCATATCCTTGGCATTTTTAGCCAGCATGGAAAAGTGATAGTGACTGGCCAAATCCACCACATTTTCAATAGCAGAGTTGATAATTTCAAAGGCTACTACCAAGAAAATGCTCAATAGGAGAAAGAGCCATTCGATTCGTGACACCTGAAAAACAAACCCTGCAAGGATGACCACGAGAGCCGTCACTGCATGCTTTCGCATATTGCGTTCTTCCTTGATAGCAGTAAAAATTCCTGTAATGGCAAATTCTAGACTGGATATCAGGTCACGATTTTTCCATTTTCGTTTATTGTCTTGTGAGTCCATAGGCTGTCAAAATTTCTTCTTGTAAACCGAACATCTCCGCTTCTTCTTCCGGAGTGTAGTGATCATAGCCGTTGATATGTAAAAAGCCGTGTACTGCCAAGAAGCCCATCTCACGCTCAAAGCTGTGGCCATATTCCTCGGCCTGCTCATGAGCCTTATCGATAGAGATGAACAATTCCCCAATGTAGGCATCAAACTCAGACATCATCTCCGCCAATTCAGGATTTTCAAGCAAATCCTCTTCGTCAAAGGCAATATCCAACTCTGGCTTATACTCAAGGCTGATGACATCCGTAGGACGATCTGTATCACGGTACTCGAGGTTGAGTTCATGGCTACGCTCATTAGTCACAAAGGTCACTGCCATCTCCTTGTCTTCTTTTCCTATTTTTTGGGCTGCAAATTCCAAAATTTCTTGGGTTTGTCGCAGAATTTCTTGTGAAACTTGACCAGTTTCATCTACCATTTCAATATACATGTACTTCTCGATTCTCTTTACTTGGCTTTATTATACCATATTTCCATGATTTTATTCTACCTTTTTGATATAATACTATAGAATACAATCACAAGGAGAGAACGATGTCATTTGACGGATTTTTTTTACACCACATGATTGAGGAATTGCGAAGAGAGTTAGTCAATGGTCGCATCCAGAAAATCAATCAACCTTTTGAACAAGAGTTGGTCTTGCAAATCCGCAGCAATCGCCAAAGCCATCGCCTGCTCCTTTCTGCTCATCCCGTTTTTGGTCGTGTCCAGTTGACCCAAACGACTTTTGAAAATCCAGCTCAACCTTCTACCTTTATCATGGTTTTGAGAAAGTATTTGCAGGGTGCTCTGATTGAGTCAATTGAGCAAATCGAAAACGACCGTATCGTGGAAATTACAGTTTCCAATAAAAACGAGATTGGGGACCATATCCAGGCTACCCTGATTATCGAAATCATGGGCAAACACAGCAATATTCTCCTAGTCGATAAAAGCAGCCATAAAATCCTCGAAGTCATCAAACACGTTGGCTTTTCACAAAACAGCTACCGCACCTTGCTACCAGGATCGACCTATATCGCTCCACCAAGTACGGATTCGCTCAATCCTTTTACTGTTAAGGATGAAAAGCTCTTTGAAATCCTGCAGACCCAAGAACTGAAGGCAAAAAATCTTCAAAGTCTCTTTCAAGGTCTGGGACGTGATACGGCAAATGAATTGGAAAACATTCTTGTCAGTGATAAACTGTCTACTTTCCGAAACTTCTTCGGGCAAGAAACCAAGCCTTTCCTAACGGAGACTTCCTTCAGTCCAATTCCCTTCGAAAATAGTGTAGGAGAGCCTTTTTCCAGTCTTTCTGACTTGCTGGACACCTACTATAAGGACAAGGCTGAACGGGACCGTGTCAAACAGCAAGCCAGTGAACTGATTCGTCGCGTTGAAAATGAACTTCAGAAAAATCGACATAAGCTTAAAAAACAAGAAAAAGAGTTACTAGCGACAGACAATGCTGAGGAATTTCGCCAAAAAGGGGAATTGTTGACAACCTTCCTCCACCAAGTGCCTAATGACCAAGATCAGGTTACCTTGGAAAACTACTACACCAATCAGCCTATCACCATTGCGCTTGATAAGGCCTTGACTCCCAGTCAGAATGCCCAACGCTACTTTAAACGTTACCAGAAACTCAAAGAAGCTGTCAAATACCTGACTGAACTGATTGAAGAAACCAAGGCAACCATTCTCTATCTAGAAAGTGTTGAGACTGTTCTCAACCAAGCTGGGCTGGAGGAAATCGCTGAAATCCGTGAAGAATTGATCCAAACAGGCTTTATTAGAAGACGCCAACGTGAAAAAATCCAGAAACGCAAAAAACCAGAACAGTATCTAGCGAGCGATGGCAAAACCATCATTTATGTCGGTCGTAACAACTTGCAAAATGAAGAGCTAACCTTTAAAATGGCTCGCAAGGAGGAACTTTGGTTCCATGCCAAGGACATCCCTGGAAGCCATGTCGTCATCTCAGGAAATCTCAATCCTTCTGACGAAGTTAAGACGGACGCTGCGGAGCTAGCTGCCTACTTCTCCAAAGGGCGCTTGTCAAATCTAGTTCAGGTAGATATGATTGAAGTGAAAAAACTCAATAAACCAACTGGTGGCAAACCTGGCTTTGTAACCTACACAGGACAAAAGACCCTCCGCGTTACACCAGACCCCGAAAAAATCGCATCTATGAAAAAATCCTGATTCCAAGTGAAATCAGGATTTTCGTTTACATTTTACTCTGCAATCAAGGTTTCCAAACCAACCTTCATCATATCGGTGAAGGTATTTTGGCGTTCTTCTGCCGTAGTGTCTTCATCTGGATTGACCAAGCTATCAGAAATAGTCATGATAGCAAGTGCATCAACGTGGTGTTGGGCAGCAAGATAGTAAAGAGCTGCTGCTTCCATTTCCACAGCCTTGACTCCCCATTTACCAAGTTCGATGTTCTTTTCAAAGTAGTTTGAGTAAAAGACATCAGATGACAAGACGTTCCCAACGTGGGTTGTCATACCGAGTTCTTTAGCGATATGGTAGGCCTTGTCTAACAAATCAAAACTAGCGATTTGTGGAAAATCATACTGTGGCCAGTCGTTGCGGATGATGTTTGAGTTGGTTGCAGCTGCTTGCGCCAAAACCAATTCACGGACGTGGACATCTTCATTCAAAGAACCAGCAGTTCCCACTCGGATTAATTTTTTCACACCGTAGTCCACAATCAACTCACGCGCGTAAATCGAAATGGATGGCATCCCCATCCCAGTTCCCATGACAGATACACGGTGGCCCTTGTAAGTACCAGTGTAACCAAACATGTTACGCACTTCGTTAAAACAAACAGCATCTTCAAGGAAATTCTCCGCAATAAATTTCGCACGAAGAGGATCCCCAGGAAGAAGAATTTTATCAGCAATTTCACCCTGCTGAGCAGCAATATGGATAGACATAGTTAAGATATAAAGGGCGACAGAGAACAAAGTAAAAATAGGAAACTGACGAAGCACCGCAGATGCTAGACAGTTTATCTTTTTTACACAGTTCTCCGCCCGTATTCAGTTCAGCAAATACGGTTTACCCATCCTTTCTTTATTTTATGATGATTAGAGAGCGAGAAGAAAACGACTGAAAATTAGGAATCTGACGAGAAATCCTGATTTCTCAGTCAGATTATCTATTTTCCAAGTTTTCCGCTCGTGTTCAAATTAGAACACTTCGCTCTACCTTTCTTTATTCTAAATGTGATAGTCAAAAAGATACCAAACCCGTCAAAAAGCGAAGGGAAAATAGGAGTTGGGTGCAGTGAGCGATGCTCGCTAGACCAACTATCTTTTTCCCACTGCTTTTAAGGTGGGTTCAATTCCTTTCTTTCTTGATTTTAAATTTAAATATTTTGCAGAACAGTTAGCCCGAGTTTGACTATAACTCAGATACTCTGGATTTCTGTAGTTCCTAGTTTACCAATGAATCTAAAAATGCATACAGTTTTGCATTCATTTCGGAGTAATGATTTTCACGTAATTCTTCTGGTGTTTGAACGAAAGTGAACTTTTCACTTTGCTCTCTTAATTGCTCCTCACCATCCGCAGTAATTAAGAGTTCTACTGCTTCGGGATCAAATTCCAAATGAGCCTGAAAGGCATAATGTTTCGGACTGAAGCGAATAATTTGGCGTGGACAACCTTGACTGGTCGCAAGAACAACAGCATCCTCTGTCAGCCCTGGCATATCACCGTGCCAGTGGCCGGTTTCTAAGTTTTTTCCGAACAAGCTGACGTGAGGATCTGTTAGACCTTGCATCGTCAATGTCACAGGATAAACTCCGATCTCGCGTTCTGGACTATGTTCATACTTCGCACCATAGGCAACAGATAGGAGTTGCGCACCAAGACAGACACCAACAATATAAATATCTGCAGCAATCGCTTCTTTCATAAAAGCAAGCTCAGCCTTTGGATCATAGTATGGGAAGTTTTCTCTATCCTCATCAGGTGATTGAGGACCACCCATGACAATCAGAAAATCAATCCCGTCAATTGTTTCAGGAAGAGGTTCTTTTTCATAAACCTTTGTTGATGTAATGTGATGACCTCGTTCCAGAGCCCATTTTAGATAAGCACCTGGAACTTCAAAGGTCTCATGTAAAATAAAGTGAACTCTCATGACATTACAATTCAGCAAGAATCGCTTTAAGCAAGCCTTTGAAGTCACCTTTGACACGCTCTGTTACTTCTACAACTTCTTCGTGGTTGAGTTCTTCTTGGAAACCAGCAGCATGGTTCGTAATACATGAAATTCCTAAAACTTTCAAGCCTGAGTGGGCTGCCACAATCACTTCAGGAACAGTGGACATACCAACTGCATCTGCTCCCAATGTCTTATAGGCACGAATTTCTGCAGGTGTTTCATAAGTCGGACCGGTTACACCGATATAGACACCTTCATCAAGCTTGATACCGAGTTTTTTAGCCACTTCATGGGCAGTTGCACGGTATTCTGGTGTGTAGGCTTTTGACATATCAGGGAAACGTGGACCAAAATCATCCAAGTTTTCACCCATCAATGGGTTCTGCCCCGTCATATTGATATGGTCTGAGATAGCCATCAAGGTACCAGGACCATAGCCAATACCGCCAGCTGCATTGGTTACAATGACACCTTCACATCCGAGAACTTTCATCACACGTACTGGGAAAGTCACGACCTCAAGAGGATTTCCTTCGTAGAAATGGAAGCGACCTTGAAGAGCCAAGACTTTTCGACCTGCAAGGTCACCATATACCAATTTACCAGCGTGACCGACTACTGTCGAGCGGCCCCAGTTTGGAATATCTGCATAGTCTACTACAACAGGATTTTCGATTTCCTCTGCCAATTCTCCAAGTCCTGATCCAAGGATTAAACCGAATTCAGGCGCTAGGATACCCTTTTCTTTCAGGAAAGCAGCTGTTTCCTTGATCTTATCTAAAAATGTCATTGTGTCTCTCCTTTATTATTTTTTAGCATTTGACCGATTTTGTCAAAGGTTTTGGCATTGCGAATGGTGATGTTGCGATAAAAAGGCATCTTGAGCAAGTACTTATGATAGGCAGTTGCATAGTAGGATTCTTCAGAAAGTTTCCCCCAGAAAATCCCAAGTTTTCCAAAATGAACGACTTCATCTTCCAGTTCCAAACTGTTCACTTTCTCGATCACTTGAGCCACATCCAAGCCCTCCGTGTAGAAGAGCACATCTTTTCGAGCCAGGTCTTTGGTCCACCATTCAGGCAGATTTTCAAGTTCCTCTTCAAAGTCCTCAAGACTCAGCAAGGAAAAGCTCTGAATAAATGGATAATGGATTTCAAAGAAAGCCTCTAACTTTTCAACCAATCGGGCTTTGGGGTCTGTCGAAGTAAAGAAAATATTGCCACTGTTGATGTAGGTCTCAACCTTTTCCAGTCCCAACTCTGTCAGTTCTTCACGAAGTTGCGCCATGACAACTTTATTTTTCCCACCTACATTAATGCCCCGAACAAGTAAAGCATATCGCGTCATCTTACACCAATTTATCTAAGAAACTTTCCCCAATCATGGCAGTTTCAACACCAAAGTTATCCGCAACTGTCGCTGAGATATCTGCAAAATGTCCAACCGGAATGACACCATTTCCTTTAAAGGCAGGGCTATAAGCCAACAATGGGATATATTCACGAGTGTGGTCTGTTCCTGCATAGGTTGGGTCATTTCCATGGTCAGCAGTAATCAAAAGAAGGTCATTCTCTCTCATGGCAGCGATAATTTCAGGCAAGCGTTCATCAAACTCATGCAAGCAATCACGGTAGCCATGAGCATTGCGACGGTGGCCATAAAGGGCATCAAAGTCAACTAAGTTTGTGAAAGAGAATCCTTCTTCAAACTCAGCAAGTCCCATGGTCTTCAATAATGTGTCAATTCCGTGGCTGTTTGACTTGTTGTGGCCCATGTCATGGTTAATACCCGCACCGTTAAAGATATCGTTTATTTTACCAACAGCGTACGTATCGATGCCAGCTTCGTTCAATTTATCCAAAACAGTTGGTGCAAATGGAGAAACGGCTAAGTCTCGACGATTTGCCGTACGAGTGAAGTTACCTGGTTCACCAACATACGGACGAGCAATGATACGGCCTAGAAGGGCAGGACGTTCAAGTGTAATTGAACGAGCGTATTCACAGATACGGTACAATTCATCCAAAGGAATAATGTCTTCGTGGGCAGCAATCTGCAAAACAGGATCAGCTGAAGTATAGATAATCAACTCCCCAGTTTCCATTTGACGTGGTCCAAAATCATCGATAACAGCTGTTCCTGAGTAAGGTTTGTTGGCTTCACGAATGACCTTGCGTCCTGAAAATTCTTCGATCTTTGTCAAGATTTCTTCTGGGAATCCGTTCCAGAAAGTATCGAAAGGCTCGGTAATGTTGAGTCCCATGATTTCCCAGTGACCAGTCATTGTATCCTTACCAAGGGAAACTTCTTCCAATTTTGTTGCATATCCTGTTGGATTGCTTTCAGCTGGTACAGTCTTTAGAGGAGTTTCGCGAGGAATATTTCCTAGACCGATTTTAGCCATGTTTGGCACATTCAAACCAACTGTTTTGGAAATGTGTCCTAGTGTGTCAGAAGCTCCATCTGGAACCCCTGCATTGACAAAGTTATTGGCATCTGGTGCAGCACCGATTCCCACAGAATCCAGTACCACCAAGTGAATACGATTAAATTTTGACATAGTCTGTCTCCTTATTATGTTGATTAGTTTGCTTTTGTTGAAGTTAAAATCTGAACACCATCTCGTCCCGCTACGATGACCTTATCCACCATTTGGTTGAACAAGCCGTGCTCTACGACACCAACGACATGGTCCAATTCTTTCCCGAAAGCAATTGGATCTTCAATGACATCCAAGGCTAGATCAATGATAAAGTTCTGCATATCGGTCACAAAACGTTGGCCGTCTTTTTCACGGAAACTTGGTTTGTAGCCAGCTCGCTTAAACCGACGAAAGACCTGTTCTGCACCATACTGAACCACTTCTACAGGCAATTTAAAAGCACCTAGTTTCTCTACCAGTTTGCTTTCATCTACCACCCAAATGTATTCTTTTGAGGGCGTTGCGACAACCTTCTCCATCAGAAGGGCACCACCACCGCCTTTGATTCCGTTAAACTGGCTATCTACTTCATCCGCCCCATCAACCGTCACATCGACAAAGTCTACTTGATCAATCGACTTGAGAGGGATGTTAAGACCTTCAGCCTGTTTACTGGTCACACTGGAAGTCGTTACAGCAGTAATCTGCAAACCTTCTTCCTTAATCCGACGACCGATTTCTTCTACGAAATAGTAGGCAGTAGAGCCCGTTCCAAGTCCGACTACCATGCCATCCTTGACAAACTCAGCAGCCTTGATACCTGCCATTTTCTTCAGATTTTCCACTCAAACACCTCCATTAAAGAGCTATTTTTATTATAACATGTATCCGTTTTTATTTCATGGATACACTGGAAAAACCCGAACATTTTTATTTCGGGTTTTGGTGTCCTATTTAACCATGTCAGGATCGTAATCATAGAATCCTGTGTCCAGGAAACGGTTTTTAGGATGTAACTTGCGCACTTCCTCATCTAACAAGAAGGCTTGGTCATGGCTGAAATTCCCCTCTTGGATCAAGCTACGTGCTTGGATAAAGAGTTTAGCAATTTCTACAAAATTCTGACCAGGTGTGTAGAGCCCCTCTAGCTTCCAGTGAGTGAAACCATGTTCTACTAATTCTGTCAATTTGGTCATCAAATCAAGGTCGTTATTTGCAAAGATGTGGGTACCATGATTGTCTTCAAAGATAGAATAATGGCTTTCTGGGTCACTCGGCTCTGCCAAGAAGAGGTCACGTTTACGTGTCTTTTCATCATCGATATGCGTAAAGTTATAGTAGTTTTGCAAGAGTGGACGTTTAGAATGGTGAATGACACTAGCTCCGTAAACCAACACTTCAGCAGGAATTTCCAAAATCTCAGGCATCTTGAAGAGCTCAGCAGATGGAATTTCACGCGCCAAAACCGCCTCAGATGCGCCAGCCTTTTGACCCCAGAAGTTAATCTGACGACTGCTTGTCACCATGGTTGAAGCATCGTAGATGGTCTTAAATGAATAACCATCGCGATTGACAACGTAAAAGACACCTGCATCCCCAACAGTAATATAGTCTGTCTTGATTTCTTCCAAGAAGTCTAGGAAAGGCTTAATACGGTCCATCATATCTTGGTGCATGAGGGCATTAACCGCAACGATCAATTCCTTACCTGCTTCATGAACCAACTGAGCGATGGTGCGTAACTCTTCATAGCTAAAGGTTGTTGGCAGACGAAGTCCAAAATCTTTCTCACCAACGTAGATACGGTCTACGCCAGCTTCTAGTAACTGTTCAACTTGTTCAATACTTTCAGCAGTTGCTGTAATGATAATCTTTTCCATAAGAAAAATTATACCACATTTCTCAATAATCAGCTATGGGTACTGAGAGTTTCATAAAAAGTTAAACTTGTTTCTATCTTTTCCAATCAAAAAAGTGAACAGTAACTTGTACCATTCACTCTATTTTATGCATGTGTTTCTTCAACTAGATGGCCATCGTTCATGACATAAATACGATCAACCTTATCAAGAAGACGAGTATCGTGCGTAATCATAACAACTCCTCTACCTTGTTCATGAGCAATGGCAGCCAACATCTCCGTTACTTGGTAGGCACGCTCGGTGTCTAGACTGGCTGTCGGCTCATCTGCAAGCACAATGCTTGGATTGTTATAAAGCGCTCTAGCAATCGCGGCACGTTGACGTTCACCACCCGATAGAGCTTTGGGATACTGATCTTTTACTTTTTCCAAATCCAACAACTCAAAGAGATCTTTTCGGTCACTTTTACTATTTTCCCCCTTATCCAGTCTGTCAATCAAATCCAGCTGTTCCTTGACCGTTAGAAAAGGAATTAAGTTTGAAGCCTGGAGAATGAAACCAAACTCTCTAAAACGGAGATCTGTTTTTTCCTTCTCCGTCAAACTGCCTGTTTCCTTCCCTTTGACTAGAATCTTTCCACTCGATGCTTCCTGAAGTTGTCCTAGAGTTGTTAGAAAGGTCGTCTTTCCAGAGCCAGAGGGCCCAACGATAGCTACGAACTCTCCCGCATTTAGCTGAAAATTCGTCTCATGCAGGGCTACGACTTTCATCTTTCCTTCCCCGTAAGTTTTTGTCACTTGATTCATTTCTATCAATGTTGTCATACTATTCTCCTTATCACTCTGCAATCGCAGTAATCGGGTCCACCTTTAGCAAGCGTGGAAGTGAAATGACACCACCTAGAAGGGCCATCAAGCAAATTACCAAGCTTAGGACAGAGTAGGCTATCCAACTTGGATAGAAAAAGAAGGTAGCTGGTAAGACTAAAATGACTCCTCCGATTGCCAGCAAGGCTAACGCAATCCCCATACCAGCTAGGAGGAAGATTTGACAGAATAGAGACCATACAATGGTTTTGATCTGTATTCCCTGAGCTCGCATTATTCCATAAAGTCCTAGTTTTTGGATGGTAATGATATAAACAAAAATCCCCACAATCAAGCCAGTGATAACAATCATAGCAAGAATCATCCCTGAAAATACATTAACCTGAGGTGTGTAACCAGGAATTTTTGATATCATTTTTAGAATGGAAATCTGCTTCAGTCCATCCCCGACCACTTCTATATCATTTTTCAATACCAAGGCAGAGATGGAACGATTGGCTTTCAAGGTTCCTTGTAAGGTCCAATAAGTTGTCAGACTCGTAAAGACAACAGGCTCAGTGAAAAACTTATTTCCTTGAGTCAGGCCTACAATCTTGTAACTTGTCTCGCTTCCATTGAGCTGAATGGCATCACCTAGCTTCATCCCATAGTTCTCAAAAGACTGATCCACGACAACCTCATCATCTCTTTCAGGATAACGACCCTCCGTCAAACTAGGAGAGATAAAAGAGTCCCAGTCTTGAGCAAAAATGGAAACATTGACCTTTTCACTACCATCGACTAGATTGGTCACAGCGAACATATAGCCCAATGGAGCAGCCTCTTCAGAACTCTTATCCTTGTAATCCTTTTCAGGAATAAAGGATGCCGTCAAATTATCATTTGCGTAGTCGGATAAAACGACACCCGTCGCTTGCCAATTATCAATAGCTGCTCGGTTGTTTCGCACAAGACCAAGAGCTAGACTGGTCATAAAAAAGACCATAAAAGCGATAAGAAAAATGGTAGTTAGAATCAAACTATACCGAAGTTTGTTTCGTACTATTTCTTTGATAGCAAGATACATGCTTATCTCCTTTAACATTTCCCAGAGGTAGCAAGAATGCCACCCAGTCCAATAGACAGAATCTCTGTCTTATCATCCATTCAAAACAACTCCTACCAATACTCTTCAAAAGTATCCAGGTAGCAACTCAACAAATTATTTTAGGAAAAAGCCTCAGCTTGCTATCAATTTATATAAGTTATCCTTTCCTTTCTCAGTATATTTATAATAGAGAAGGTTAGGTCATCTGTTTTAAGTGTAACATCCATGCTACCATTTTCCCTTGTAGGTGTCAAGAGAGCGACTTAGAGAATGATAAGAGACTTTAGTAGTTTTGTAACAATCCTGTAATAATTCTCTGCATAAAAAATGATAAAATAGTTATGTACTGTTAAGGAGAGAATCATGTCCGCAAGAAAACTAGAAGCTTATGAGTTTGAACAAGCTCCCGAATCGAAACAAACTCCGCTTTACCAAGATTACACACCTGAAGCCCCAGTCGGCCCTAACCTAAAAGAGATTTTATTTTTTGTAAATATCGCTTGTTTCTGTATTTTTATGGCACTTTTTAGTTTTATCTTTTTAGCCTTAAAATTAAATACAGCTTTGTCCTTTATCGCTGCTATGGCAACAAGCTTCGCACTTTTACAACTTCAACGAAAGATAATGAAACGAAAATTTTCAAAATAAAGGTTGGTACTTCTACCAACCTCTTTTCTAGTTATCAAAAAAGACAGTTATATAACTGTCTTTTTTATTTATTCTTACGTTTTGAAGGAGATTGAATAGCGATCTTAACTTCAAAAATTGTTCCTCTAGGTTTGTTATCTTTTACGCTAATCGTTCCTCGTAAGGCATCTACGATCTGCTTGGCCAAAGATAGTCCTAGACCAAAACCGCCTTTCTGACGGGTTCTCGCCTTGTCTACACGATAAAAGCGGTCAAAGATTTTCTTCTTATCGGCAGCTGAGATCCCAATTCCGTTATCCGTTACTGTTAGATAGAGGTGGCGATCTGTAGCATGAACTACGAACTCAATTTTCCCATCTTCTTCGGTATACTTGATGGCATTGTCAAACAAGATGGTCATGAGCTGTTTTAGGAGCAACTGATCGGTCATGAAGGGACGATAAATCCGATTTTCATACTCAAAAATACGATCATTTTCAGAAGCAATCAACTCATAGTTAGCAAAGGTCGTCTTAAAGAACAGTGGTGATACTTCTGCTATTTCTGGTTTAATTCCATCATCGCGACGTGCAAGGTTGAGAAGATTGGTCGTGAGGAAGCGCATGTTGCGAACTTCTTCAAGGCTAGAAGCAATACTTTCGCTGGATTCCATGATTGTTGCCTCTGGTTTTCGAAAGAGATTCTCTAACCGATTTTGTAAAACAGCCAAAGGCGTTCTCAGTTCATGGCTGGCATTTTCAACAAAGGACTTCTGCTTTTGCATGCTTTCCAGCAAGGGTTTGACACTGACACGTGCCAAGTAAACACTGGCAATTAAAGATAGGAGCCAGAAACTAGCCATGACTACAACAATTAAATGCTCGTGGTTTTGGCTGATTTGCTCGAGCTGGCTGGTATTGATTAAAACCGCCGCATATTTGACATTGCTTGATACGGAGGAAGAATTGGTTTCCATCAAGATCATTCGGTAGGTTTCTTCCTGACCGTAGCTATTGACAACTTGGATTTGCCGAATATGATTTAACTCTTTCTTGTCCAGCTTGATCTTATCCAAGCCTAAAAAACGGTTCCCTAATAAGAGTTGGTTAAAATCCTTGTCAAAAAGTAAAACTTCTGTATTTGAGCTAACATTGGGTTTGATTTCAGCCTTGTTGGCATCCGCTGTTGCTGGTTGAATATCCTTGACCTCTTCAGTTGCCCGATTCAAGGCTAGCTGGATAACCGCTTGGGGACTGCTACTAAGGGCTTGGAGTTTTTCATCAACAGAAGTGTAGAGACTCGAGTGCATGACCTGGAGGATAATCAAGGTCATAGCAGAGAAGATCAGGGTGAACACTCCAAAGTTTCGAATGAAATAGCTGAAATCATCTGCATACCATGTTTTTTTTAGTTTATTGAACATCTTTTAAAATATACCCGACACTACGCAAGGTTTGAAGATTCTCAGCAAAGGCTGTTCCCTTCAATTTCTTACGAACTTTTGAGACATAGACTTCTACAACGGAAATCGTTGTATCGCTATCAAACCCCCATAGACGGTCAAAAATTTGCGTCTTGGGAAGAATAACATTTTGATTTTGAAGGAAGTAAACCAATAACTCAAACTCTTTTCCGAGTAGTTCCACAGGAGTATCTTCCACCTTCACTTCATTCGTTGAAAGGTTGACGACAATATCTCCATAGGTCAAGGTGTTTTCGTTAAACTTACCTGAACGTTTGAGAAGGGCTTGGATCCGCATTTTGAGTTCTTCTAGGTAGAAAGGCTTGGTGAGGTAGTCATCCGCTCCCAACTCAAAACCATGTCCCTTGTCATCCAAACTCTCTTTTGCAGTCATGATAAGGACTGGTGTCGTGATTCCTTTTTCACGCAATTCTTTCAGAACTTGGAAACCATTTTTTTCAGGCAACATCAGGTCAAGCAAAATCAAGTCATAGACGCCACTCTCAGCTTCGTAGAGACCTTCTTCTCCATCAAAAACCTGCATGACATCTGCAAAATCATCTAAAAAGTCAAATACTGAGTTTGACAGGCCTAGGTCATCTTCTACTAATAAGATTTTTATCATCAGAAACTCCTCCTTGTTATGATTATTATACCAAAATTGCCTTAAAAAAAACTCAACTCTCTCTCGTTTTCAGATAGAAAGTTGAGTTTTTGTTTACATAAACGAATTAAGCTTTAGCATATTGGGCTACAACAGCTTCAACTGCTGCTTTCTCACGCTTAATCAAGTCAACACGCGCTGCAATTTCCTTGATTCCCATACCAATATTACGGCTAAGAGCGAGGTCAGAGAGTTGGGGCTCAAAGAATTCCTTGTATTCCGCCAAGCGTTGCTCTGTCTTAAACACATGAGCAGGAAGGATAACAAAGCTATCAAAGCTCATGTCTCCACCAAGAGCCGCCTTGATCCAATCCCAGTTTTCACGCGCCCATACCCAAACAGTTTCCTGAGTTGTTTGATGAGCAAGGAACTGGTAATACCAAGCAGACAAGTCTTGTGGTTTGACCACAAATTTATCCTTCCATGAACTAATCAAGGTTTGGATATTGTCAGCATCTGTACTGTAGGCAAGAGCCGCTGACAGCTGACGTTTGAAGACCGCATCCGTCGCATGAGTGTAGAGGTCCAGATAAGTTGCGACCAAGTCCTTGGTCTCATGGTGTTTCATTTCATTGATGAGAACTTGAGCTCGGACGGCTGCAGGAAGTCCTGCAAGATTTTCCTTGTGAGCTGCAAAGATTTGGCTAGCGACTTGACTAGCTTCTGCATCATTGGAGCGAATCATCATAGAAACAGCCAACTGACGAACCAATTCATCCTCATCTGATTCTCCGTCTTTGGCTTCAAAACCAAGACGGTCATAGTTATGACGAGCTAATTTTGCAACCAGACGGTTAAAGGCTTTCTCAGTTTCTGTTCCTTCATCGATAAAGCGCTCAAGGGCAGAAATCACTTGAGAAACAGCTGAAACCACCAGATAAGACTCTTCCTTAGCAAGTTTATCAAGGACTGGAAGCAAGTCTGCATAAGAAATGTGCCCTGCCTCAGCCAACAAACGACGTTCTTGAACAATTTGCAGTTTGCTTGTGTTATCAAGTGTCTCTAGCTCAGCAAGAACAGCTTCTAACAAGTCTCCTTGATAGTCGGTAATATAGTGGGCAGTATTTTCAGTGTTGAGACGAAGAGCCCCTTCATTTTCAGCAAGAAGAGCTGCGTAGCCAGGGATTTCGATACTTTCAGTTTCGAGTGTATCTGGCAAGCCTTTCCAGTTGCTGTTCAGTGGCACAACCCAGAGACGGTTCTTGTCTTCGTGCTCACCGATAAAGAATTGTTTTTGTGAAATCTTCAAGACATCATTTTCAACTTTGACAGTGAGAACTGGATAACCAGGTTGTTCCAACCAAGAATCCATGAAGGCTGCAACATCACGACCTGATGCTTGACCAAGGGCATTCCATAGGTCACGACCGATGGTGTTACTGTACTGGTGCTTTTCAAAGTAGGCATGCAAACCTTTAGCGAAATCAGCATCGCCGAGCCAACGACGAAGCATGTGCATGAGACGGCTTCCTTTGGCATAGACGATAGCGCCATCAAAGAGGGTATTGATTTCGTCTGGGTGTTTAACTTCAACATGAACAGACTGAACACCATCCGTCGCATCACGTTCAAGAGCGAGAGGTACTCCACCTGTTTGGAAATCTTCAAAGATATTCCAACTTGGCTCGATGGCATCCACACAGACGTATTCCATCATGTTTGCGAAGCTTTCATTAAGCCAAAGATCATCCCACCATTTCATAGTCACGAGGTTACCAAACCATTGGTGAGCCAACTCATGTGCCACAACAAGGGCAACTTGTTGTCGACTAGCAAAGGTTGAGTTCTCATCCACAACCAAGTAAACTTCACGATAAGTCACTAGACCCCAGTTTTCCATAGCACCAGCTGAGAAGTCAGGCAGGGCGATGTGAAGTGATTGAGGGATTGGATACTTAACTCCGTAGTAATCTTCGTAAAACTCGATCGAGCGAACGGCGATGTCCAGTGAGAAATCAAGGTTAGATAGTGGGTGAGCTTTGGTTGAGTAGACACCTACGAGGGTACCGTTTTTAGTTTTAGCGGTCACCCCTTGCAAATCACCTGCTACAAAGGCTAACAAGTAAGAAGACATACGAGGTGTTGTCTCAAACTTCCAGATGCCTGTTTGCTTGCGGTTTTCAACATCGATTTCTGGCATGTTCGACAAGGCAACTTCACCTTCTGCTTGGTCAAAACGTAGAGCGAGGTCAAAAGTCGCTTTTGCTTCTGGCTCATCCACACATGGGAAGGCTTCGCGCGCAAAATGGCTTTCAAACTGAGTGGACAAGACTTCCTTCTTGACTCCATCAACTGTGTAATAAGAAGGGTAAATCCCTGTCATGTTGTCTGTAATTTTTCCTGAAAAAGCAATGACCAATTCAACTTGACCAGCCTCAGCCAATTCGATATGAAGGGCTTCATTGTCATGGTCAACTGTAAATGGACGAGCTTGACCCGCAACTTCTACAGAAGTGATTTCCAAGTCCTTTTGGTGAAGGGAAATACGGTCACTCTGTGCTTGACCAGTAATGGTCACCTTCCCAGAAAAGGTCTTGGTCTCACGACTCAAGTCTAAAAATAAATCATAATGTTCAGGAACAAATTGGGTAATAAAATGTTCAACTGCTTGCATAGTTTTCTCCTATTCTAAGTTTAAGAGTTTTACTCTTCTTCAAACAAACTTATTATATCATGTTTTGCTTTAGAAAAAAGGATTGGACGGTAATTTCCAAAACTTTCTTCCTTCTGCAGTCTAGAGTGGGTAGACCTTGCGAAATTCTTCCAAAACGACCTTGCTGTCAGGTGTAAAAGTCAAGCCCGCTTCCTCCAGCCACTCCGTGAAGAATTCCTCATGAACCTGACGCCAATAGGCTAAAGATTTGTCTCCCTCACCTTCCTTGTAGGCATGGTCAGCAGAAACTTGATGAAAGGGCTGAACGGAAACCTTGGTAATTTCGACAATGCAGACAGCCTGATTTTGACTGTCTAAAATGACATCGAAGGTCCCTTCTTGTGGAAGAGATTCGTCCTCTACTGCGTAAAGATCGTAGGCTGAGGCAGTTGCTGTCTTTTCGCCTCTTAGTACCAAATCTGCCAAGGTATCGGCTTCCACTCCAAAAGCCCAGGCATCTATCTCATCTCCAATCGAGGGGTTAATTTGCTTATACGCATTCCACATTTCTTGCGGTGTCATGGGTTGCTCCTTTGTAATTTTTTACTTTCTTCTTTTACACGTTTGAGATGGTCTGGATGATCAATCCCTAAATTAAAAATCTCTGGAATAGAGCTGTAGTGGATAATACACTCAATCCCCATCTGATTCATTTTTTGTATGAAAGAAAGATTCAGATAGCCTGCTACAGCAAAGTCAATCTTTTTAGTATTTGATTTTTCCTGCATTTGTCTCAGCATATCTAACATAATGGGACTTTCCATATCATGCCATTGACTGTTTCTCACAGTCGCAAAAACAAAAGAAGTCAAATCATTCATTCCAACTATAATCTTTGAAATACCAGTTTCTATTATTCTGTCCAAGTCAAAATAAGCTGACGGTAATTCAATCATTGTGCCGACTTTTCCAGTAAAACCATGCTGACGTAATACTCTAATAGCTTGCTTTAACTGCTTAGCATCATTGACAAAAGGAAAGATAACAGACAGATTGGGATTGGTTTGATAAATTTCTGTAACGACATGTGTCTCAGCCTGAAATTCATCAGGACACGCCAGCAAGCGCCTAGTTCCTCTATAACCAAACAAGGGATGATTTTCATCAAAATGCTCTTTAGTCCCCTCTAAACAATTAGCTTCTGTATTTGTTAACTCTGAAAAACGATACCAAACCTCTTCATCTGAGTACAAGGAGCAAATGGTGTCTAGATAATCTTTTACAAATTGCTGACAACTTGCTAATAGGATGTTTTGATTAAGCTCTCTCAGTAAGTATTCTCCACGAATTATGCCAACATGATGCAATAGTTGTGGGTAAACTTTTGCAACAATTTGTTCGCCACTAAGAGCAAGTTGCTTTCTCATCATTCACCTTCCAATTCATGTAGGAAGTCTTGTCCAGTTCCGGAAATCCTAATAATTCAGACTTAACCTTCAAGACTAATGGCGACGCATTTTCTTCTGTGATTTTTTGAATATCCATCCAAACATATCTAAGTGAATCATTCGCACCATCAGACACAGCTTCCGAAATCGTAACTTGAGCTTCCTTCTCGTTTACCTCAATATCATAAAATGCCATGATATGGTGTACTGCAAAGTCTTGCCCTTCTTCTTGAACCAGCACATCATAAATCCTAGGATTAGCGTAACCCTTTAGCTTATATCCAGTCTCTTCCATAACTTCTCTAATCAGAGTTTCCGTCAGTCCTTCACCAAGTTGCTGACTACCACCAGGTAGATCATAACGATGTTGATAAGGGCCTCTCGTTTTTTCAACGCAGAGTAACTTCCCATTTTCAAAGCAAATACCATATACTCCAAAGTGTTTTTTGATTTCCATCCAACTCCTCCTACTTCAAAGACCAGCCACCATCCACAGTCAAGATTTGTCCTTGCATGGCAGATGCGTGACCGCTAGCTAAGAATAAGCTGACTTCTGCAATTTCACTTGGCTCAATCCAGCGTTTGATAGGTGTTTCACTGGCTACCCAGTCAGCTAATCCACCGGGTTCAAAGTCGGCAGCAGTCATAGCTGTCTTGACAGCACCAGGAGCAATCCCAAAGACCTGAATCCCAGCTTCAGCATAGTCTAGAGCCAACTGCTTGGTAAAGCCAGCTAAGGCGTGCTTAGACGAGGTATAGGCATGACCACCACCACCTGCTAGGCTCGAAGCGATGGAGCACATATTGATGATGATTCCCTTTTTACTTTCCAGCATTTGCGTCAAATAATGTCGTGTCATCTCAACTGGAGTCACATAGTTAATTTCAAAAATCTCTTGGATTTCCTGGGCAGATTGTTCTAGTAAAGGTTTATAGTCATCCAAAACTCCAGCAGTATTGCACAAAACATCCACCTGAGGGCACCAGTCAAAAACAGGTTTCAAATCTAATGTCAAATCCCTCTGTAAAAAGTAGAAATCACCATCTAAAACTGGATTTTCTCCTTGATCTACACCATAAACTTGATAGCCATTCTCTAAAAAATGGCGAGCTTGAGCCAGTCCAATCCCTGAACTCACACCTGTAATGAGTACACGTCTAGTCATGGACTTCTACCCAATCCGTCGCCAAAACATCACAAGGCGTCGGACTCCACATGGAAAAGCCTTCCCCTTCTCCAGAAACGTTGATTAGGAAATAGGGCGTCACTTCAAGTGCAACCCCATTTTGCTCGATGGTGTCAAAAAGCTGCACATAGTTTTCAGCCCCTCCCCAACCAGTTCGTACATATTTTTTCTTAGCCTTTAATCCAGGCAGAATTTCTTCAAAAGTCATGTTGTTCTCCTTTAATGCTACATTCTTAGTTTAATTATAACAAAAAACCGTTTTCCAACGGCTTTTTGACTGTGATTTATTTAAATCTGCTTCTACTTACGGCAAATTATTCCCTGCTGCAAGATAAATTTCATACCATTCTTTTCTTGTTAAGCTAAAGTTTGCCGCTTGGCTAACTTCTCTCAAATGCTTAGGATTTGTTGTACCTACGACTGCCTGCATTTTTGCTGGATAACGCAATATCCAAGAAATGGCAATAGTTGAAGGGGTTACTCCATATTTTAAAGCTAGACGATCAAGTACTTGATTCAAAGCTTGAAATTTCTCATTACCAACAAAGTTCCCTTTAAAATACCCGAATTGTAAGACAGACCATGCTTGAATGACCACATCGTGTAATTTGCAATATTCAAAAACGCTGCCATCTCGCATCGTTGCTTGACTATCTTCCATATTAACATGAAAACCTGATTCGAATCCTGGAGTAAAAGCCGCACTCAATTGTAGTTGATTAACAGCTAACGGCTGCTTGACATCTTTTCTAAGCAACTCCATCATCATAGGATTTTGATTAGAAACTCCAAAATCTCGGACCTTACCTTGTTTATAAAGAAGATCAAAGGCTTCTGCTACTTGGTCAGATTCCATCAAAGCATCTGGTCGATGAAGAAGCAAGCTATCTAGATGATCAATCTTCAATCTTTGCAAAATTCCGTCAACTGATTTTATAATATAGTCCTTAGAAAAATCAAAATAGGTAAATTCTTCAATGCGAATGCCACATTTGGACTGAATCCACATCTTTTCTCTTAAATCTGAACGATTTTTTAGGACAATACCTAACAGTTCTTCACAACGACCACGACCATAAATATCAGCCAAGTCAAAAGCATTGATTCCAACAGAAAGTGCTGTTTCTACAATCTCTTCAACTTCTTTTACAGACTTATCTTTTATTCTCATCATTCCGAGAACAATTTCTGATAATTCTTTGTCATCTTGACCAAGAGTTATGTATCTCATCAAGTTTTTCTCCTTTAATGCTACATTATTAATTTAATTATAACAAAAAACCGCTTTACAACGGCTTTTTGACTGTATATCTGCTAAATTCTTCCTACCACTGCAATCCGGCTTCTCTAATTTCTTTCTTAGAAGCGAATTTACCATTTGGTCTGTGCCATCTTCCGTTTTTATCTCTAAAGTAGCCACCTGAATTTGTTGATTGTGAGTTTGATTCCTGGCTTTCTTCCTTTTCTTGTGCGGCTTGGCGAGCTTTTTCCTGCTCTTCTTCTTTTGCTTTCTTTTCAG
This sequence comes from Streptococcus sp. SO2, assembly GCF_030440025.1. The sequence goes on along the minus strand of NZ_JAQFJH010000008.1, from coordinate 10,809 downwards.
CTGCTTCTTTTTCTTCAGCCTCTTTCTTGGCTTTTTCCTCAGCTTCCTTCTTAGCTTTCTCCTCAGCTTCTTTCTTAGCTTTTTCTTCTTTGTTTTCAACTGTATTTTTAGCAGTACCGTCCAAGTAATTGATTTCCGCATTAGCTGAAACATTGTCTAAAACGACATGCGTCACCGAATACTGATCAACCTTTTCTTTACTACCACCCAACTTGATCTCCAAGAGTTTGCCGTTTTCATCAATTCCCACATACTGCAATTCAATTTGTCTCGGAATCAATTCATCCTTCTGATAGATTGGGGTCACCTTGTAGTCAAGATAGTAGTTCGGATGATTGGCCAACCAAGAGTCCAATCGATTCTCATAGTAAAGCATGCTTTCTTGATTAGTATTATCTGTACCATAGTAAGTTCCAGCATTTAGCCAGTTAGTCATTGGAACCAGATTCCTCTTTTCATCGTTTAATCCACTAAACTGGTAGCCAATCAAATGACCACGGTTCATCAACCAAGCCTTTTTAGAACCATCTCCATAGTAAAAATTATAGTTATGCCAACCAACCGGGTTATAACTTATCTTAGGCTCTCTCTTCTCAGTTGGCTCATCGCTGTCCTTAAGTTGAATATGAGCACCCGTTGCGCGTGATTTAGAATCCAATTCCCCAAGTTCTAGTTGTTTCTCATTTTTAAAAGGCAAGAGTCCAGCTTCTTTAAACAACTTCTCATCAAACTTGATTTGCTTCTGTTCAATTTTTTCTTCTGGGACCTTTGATTCCGCCTTATGTCCAGAACAAGCAACTAATGTTGTGATTGAAAGCAAGGCAATTGAGAAGGATAGTAGCTTTTTCATAAAAATCTCCTTTTTATATAGTAATTAGATTAATATCTCCTCTTACATTTTACTATCATTTTGTTAATTGTTCAAGAATAAAGATACTGTTATTATACTATTTCTCCTCCAATGTTCAAAACAAAAACGATAACCACTTTTTCAGTAGTTACCGTTGATTTCTTTTGATTAGTCTTTCCAACCAAGTTTGCTGTTGATAGTCATCATGATGCTGGCTATCTTCTCACCCCAGTATGGATCTGAAGCATAGCGAACATTCATTCCGGTTGCTTTATTTCCAAGGTGGTCTCTACCATAGTCAATATAATTCTCACGGATCCACTTGGCCGCTCCGAGAATTCCTTTGTCCACATTATCAAAGCTCTTGGCTGAGAGATATGGGCTAGTATCATAAGCAGCAATACCAAAGAAATTGTTCTTATCTCTGGCAATTTGACTGCGTCCCCAAGCACTTTCAAGGGCACTATGGGCCATCAAGTAAAGGGCATTTACACCGTAGCGTTCCTCAGCTTCTTTGAAAGTCGCTCCTTTACCTGCAAGAGGACTATCCTGCAAGTTCATCATCGAATACAGTTTATCCAATTCAGCTGCACTATAATTACTTGGTTCTCTCAAGTTTTTATAGAGGAAAGGATTTTTAATGGTAAAGCCATCAAAATGCTCTCCATCAGTTGAGTAGTACTTCTTACCAATAACCATGGCAGATGTGTGTGGAGCTACTTTGATACTCGTATAAGGAGAGAGTTCATGGTAGAGGAATTTCCCATCACTAGTATAATGAGGGATAAACTCGCTTCCTTCATCTACTGCTGTCAAATCACTTTGATTCATATAGCCAGACAAGCCAGAAATCGAAACTGCAAGTCGGCCGCCTTTTCGCGTCGAGCTATCCAGTGAAACAATGCTTCCTTGGTTAATGTAACTCAAGATTTCTCCAGATGCACTATAGACATAGGCTGTGATGGGTTTAACTTTGTAATATTTGGTTTTATCCGCAACATGCCATCTACCAGAAGCATCCAAAGTATGACCATCCACAGTTTCATTTTTTGCCATATAACCGCCTGATTTAAGGTAGTACCATGATTGGTCGGATGAATCGTAGATTAATTCTTTCTCAGCCATCTTTCCATTTGACTTGAGGTAGAACCAATTGTTCTTGTACCATACCCACTCACTCGCAGCCATATAACCACCAGATTTGAGATAGTAGTAACCATTATCCCAGAGCCATTCTTTATTGGCATAATTTCCATCAGAGTTAATATAGAACCAAGAGTTATAATTCTTGTCAAAGAGCCACCCTTTGCCAGCTTTTGCTCCACTGCTCGTCACATAACTGCGGTCAATCCAAGTTTCCGTAGAGAGGTAGCCGCCTGATTTGAAATGGTAATCCTTTCCTTTGATGGTTTGCCAACCTTTTTCAGCATAGGTTCCGTCAGCTTTCAAGTAAAACCAAGAGTTATAATTCTTGTCAAAGAGCCATTCCGATTTCAATTTAGCTCCACTCTTCGCAACATAGAAGCGATCTATCCAGCGCTCGGTAGAAAGATAACCGCCTGATTTGAAATGGTAATCTTTTTCTTTGATCGTTTCCCAGCCTTTTTCGGCATAGGTTCCGTCAGCTTTCAAGTAAAACCAAGCATCATAATTCTTATCAAAGAGCCATTCCGATTTCAATTTAGCTCCACTCTTCGCAACATAGAAGCGATCAATCCAACGTTCAGTAGAAAGATAACCGCCTGATTTAAAATGGTAGTCCTTCCCATCTATAGTTAACCACCTATTTTCAGCATAGGTACCGTCTTGTTGAAGGTAGAACCAACTGCTATAATTAGCATCATAGATCCAAGCATGTTTTACCTTATTTCCTTTATCAGATAGGTAGTGAGAGCCAAGCCAGGTATTTTTTAAGATTTTCCCTTGAGAATTGACATAGTACTGGTCTTCACCTTGAGTGATCCACTCATCTTTGGCCATTTTCCCGTCTTCTTTAAGGTAATATTTTTCTTTACCTTGTTGAATCCATTCTTTTTGAGCTTTCTGACCATCAGACTTGAGATAATACCAGGATTCTTGTTCCTGATTAAATACCCACTGTTCCTTTGCTTTAGCACCACTTTCAGTCACATAGTACTGGCCAATCCACGTTTTTGTAGCTAATTTCCCAGCTTCGTTAAAATAGTAATCCTTACCACCAACTATCAACCAGCCGTTCTCAGCACGATTTCCATCAGCTGTTAAATAAAACCAGGCCTGTTGCGTTTGATCATAGATCCATTGGTTGGTTGCTGGTTTCCCGTCTGCTTTGAGGTAGGTCTTTCCTTGCCAAGTTCCCTCTTCTGCTTTTGCTGTCTCCACTACAGTAAAAAAACACCCCAATAAGCCAGCACTTACTAGGGCCACTTTCCATCGTTTCATTTAAATGCTCCAATAACGTTTTCTAATCCCTATTGTAACATAGTTAACCGACGGAAATATTACAAATTGATGAAGATTCTATGTCTTGTTGACGATAAGGAAGACCTAGCTTATCTCAGACTGGTTTTGACTTCCTGACGAAGATCTTCCAAACTGCTAATGCCATATTTATCCATGACTTTTGGTAGATGTTCGATGATATCAGGACAGGCATAAGGATTGGTAAAGTTGGCTGTTCCAACCCCAATGGCAGAAGCACCAGCCAGATACATTTCTAGCGCTGCTTCAGCAGAATCCACTCCCCCCATTCCAATAATGGGCAAGCCTGTTGTTTGAGCTACTTGGCGGATGAGTTTGAGGGCTACTGGAAAAACTGCTGGACCTGACATTCCACCTGTTCCATTGGCTAGGATTGGTTTTCTAGTTTTGAGGTCAAAGCGCATACCGACAAGGGTATTGATCATGGTTAAGCCACTTGCTCCTGCATCTTCTGCGGCTTTAGCAATAGAGACAACATCCGTTACACTAGGGGTTAACTTAACATAAACTGGCACATCAGAGGCTTCCACAGCTGCTTTTACCACTTCGTAAGCTAGATCCGGATCTTGCCCAATCAAAAGTCCATGATTGCCGTGATCCACATTCGGACAAGAGATGTTGAGCTCAATCGCTTTTACATTAGCTGCCTTGGAAATTCCTCGAGAAACGGCAGCGTACTCTTGTTTTGAAAAGCCTGCTACATTGGCGATGATGGGAAGCGTAGGATACTCTCTTTCCAGCCAAGGCAACTTTTCAGCTAAAACAGCTTCTAAACCTGGATTTTGCAAACCGATTGCATTGAGCATACCTGCAGGCGTTTCTGCCACCCTAGGAGTTGGATTGCCAAAACGGGGTTCTAGAGTCGTTGCCTTGATCATAATAGAGCCTAAAAGGTCCAAATCATAGTACTTGGAATATTCCTGACCAAAACCAAAACAGCCTGATGCTGGTATGATAGGATTTTTCAAATCCAATCCCGGTAGAGAAACTTGTAAACGTTTGTTAGTCATGACTTTCTCCTTATAATACAACTGTTCCTGTACGGAAAACAGGGCCATCTTCACAGACGCGTTGACTAATTGTCTCACTATCTGGCACTTTTAGGACACAGGCATAGCAAGCCCCCATCCCACAAGCCATACGAGATTCTAGAGATAGATAGGCTCTTGGGTGATTATAAAATTTTTGATTGATGTACTTCATCATTCCAGGCGCTCCACATGAGTAAACAGCATCAAATTGACTGTCTAAGTCATTAATGACGACTGACACATTTCCCTTGATACCATATGAACCATCATCTGTCGTTACAAAGACCTGACCATATTGGGTCAATTCTGTTTCGAGAATCACAGCATCCTTGTTGGCAAAACCGAGGACTGTCACTACTTTCACCCCACGCGCATGCAATTCCTTGGCCACTTCAAGCAAGGGGGGAACACCAATCCCACCACCAACGAGGAGAACTTGGCTCTGATTGTCTAAATCAGACAAGTCAAAACCATTTCCCTGAGGTCCCATCACATCAAGAGTATCTCCCTGTCTTAAAGTTGAAAAAATAGCTGTCCCAGCCCCCTCTATCCGATAAATGAGATGACACTGCTTCTTGACCTTGTCAATAGACGAAATTGAAATAGGACGGCGCAAGAGATGGGCATCATCAGGCACGCGCAGATGGAGAAATTGGCCTGCTCGCATGGCTTCAACCATTTCTCCTTCTAGGACTAATTCAAAGATTGCTGGCGCAATTTCCTCCTGAGCGACCACCTTCATGGTTTCCAAACGAATGGCACCCAAACGCTTCTTACATGTGGGATTCATGACTTTTCCTCCTTAAATTTAAGGGGACCAGATAAAGAAAAGACCTTGCTATTGCAAGGTCTCAGTCGAGATAGGATAGAACTCATGCGCACACCTAAAAAGTCTCCGCAGAGAGTTCCCTATCCCTTTTATCTGACACCTTGTGAGTCTCTCTGGACTCCCCTTAAAGGTTAAATTTGTATTAGTATACTCTTTCAAAGAAAAAAAGTCAAGTAGAAAACGAACATTCTACTTGACTTCACTGAGTTATTTTTCACGAATGACTTCGACCTTGTAGCCATCAGGATCCTTGACAAAGTAATAGTTTGGTTGAGTTCCTGGAAGTCCATTAGGGGCTGTCACCTCATAGCCTTTAGCGCTATGTTCTTGATGTAGACCCTCAAGGTCAGGTGTACTGAGGGCGATATGGGCGAAGCCATCTCCTACCACGTAAGGACCGTGATCATAGTTATAGGTCAACTCTAACTCGTAGTCATCACCCTCAAGTCCTAGATAGACAATCGTGAAAGCATAATCTGGAAAATCTTTGCGACGCAATTCTTTAAATCCAAAAGCATCTTGATAAAAGGCGATTGATTTTTCAAGGTTTTCTACTCGCAAGCAAGTGTGTAACATTTTTGAAGCCATTTTCATTACCTCTTTCATTTTAATAGTTCTATTATACCTTTATTCAGGAAAATTTACTAGAAACTTGAACTAGAGTCCTCTTCTCTACTCTTTCATTCTAAGTAGCACTTTTACGATTTTCCTTGCGTATATTGCGAATAAGGAAAAGCATGATAAGGACAAAAAGTCCCTCAAGGAAGTAGAAGGTAAATTCGCTGTTCATGAGTAGTAAGTCTCTGTAATGATAGTTATTACCGAAAACTGAATTTGGTGCAAATAGGATTCGGAACAGTCTTCTTAGGAAAATAAAGATCTGCAAGCCATAAATCATAAAGACCTTCTTCACACCAATCATGAAGCCTTGATCCTTTGTAAAATAAGACAAGGCGATTCCATTTAACAAGAGAATAACCGTTATGGCTAGAGTCTCATTTTGTAGAATAGTTGGATCAAAGATGTCTAAACGGCTGTGAATATAGGGCAGCGTTTGAAAGAGTAGGATCCCCAAGATTGCTGGTATGAAAATTTTCTTCAGAGATGGTGGAAATCCAGGACTAAATCTTGTAAAAGACAAGCAAATCACAAGAATTGCAAAAATATGGAAGTACATCATTGCAACTCCAGAAATGATCTGGTTTCTATTTACCAAAGCGGATAAGAAGCCAGCAGAAAGAAAGATACCGATAGGAATCAGCTTCTCCAAAGAATAATCCCACTTCAGCCCTTGACTCACCTGAAAACCATCGATTAGACAGAATAATGTAATGAAAATGAGGGCACCAATGAGACCAAACGGTAAGAATGGAAGGACGAGGAGCAATAGCAAGATGAATAGGAACCATGGATGGGGACTGTAGTAGAATTTTCGTTTTAACCCCCTAGCAGTCACTCCTTCCTCAATCGCTATTTGCCTTAATTTTAGCATATAGACGTAAAAGAGAGATAACATACCAGCATGGACCCAAGAATTATAAATAGGTCGCTCTAGAACGCTGAGTATCAGACTCACAAGCGTAAAGAGGATAAAGAATATCTGTAGAAACTTGTTTTTAAGGACCTGTCTTTTTTTCCAATTCAAATAAGATAACTTGGCCTTTGGATGACAAAGTTCATAGGCATAGGCTGTCATCTCTTTTAGTTTCTGGTCTGTCTCCTCCGTCATCATTTGGGGAGCCATTTTAGAAGTAGGAAAAGGAGCTAAAACATATCTCAGGAGATCGCCATCTGTAAATCGATGGTACTCCTTATAGATCTGTTGAAGTAAAATCGTTAGAATACGTGGTCTTCCTTTAAAGTAGCTTCTCCACTTTTCCCAATCATTGATATCTTCATAGCTCTTAGTGAGCTTATCCATATAGAGATAACCTTCATTGTACCAGTAATCAAAATTTTCTTTTTTATCTAGTGCGTACTCCTCTACAACTGAAGGATAGGAATGGATACTCTCCCAGAAATGGAGTTTTTTCAGGTAAGGATTTGATTCCTCATCACTGTAACGCTCCACAAATTGGAGAACGAGGGCTAACACTTTCGCATTGGTTAAAGGATAGACGTCCACCTTTTCTAACAAATCAAGTAGGAGCGTGTGATCTTTGACTGATTCAAAAAGATATTGCCAATCACGTAAAAGTTTATACTCGTCTTGATAGCGGGCATGGAGCAACTCATAAAATGCTGCCTCAATTTCATCTGGATCATCTAGAGAGTAGTGACCAAAGTCAACATTTTCCCCGGATTCTTCTTTTAGCTGCTCTAAGTAATCAACCAAGTCATCCAAGAGTGGATAATCCTCTTCAAATATGACTTGTCGGTTTTTTTCCAGGATATAGGTTAAAACGGGCACACTCTTGATTATCTGACGATTTTGATTTACTTGATCCAAGACCATAAAGCTCAGATAGGGGTGCTTGAAAAACTCTATCCAAGAGCTCAATTGATTTGCTTTGTTAAAATCTTGGAGAATTTCTTGGCAAAGTTGATAAGAATAATAGAATTCTTCAGTGGCTTCATGTGCGCTTTCAAGCGAACTGCCTTCCTCTTCTGCTATATCTCTTTTAACTTTCCAATACTTCAGTTTATAGTAATAGCCCCAGTACTTAAAGTCAGGTATATAGTCTTCTAGCAAGGGAATGAGGATAGAGAATTGCTCCGGTTTGTTAAAAATATAAACATCCATTTCCTCTAAAACGGATTGAACAATGTCCATATCATACTGATACTGATGAAAGAACTGACGCCATAGATGCTCTTGTTCCTCTTGGTTATAGCCGTCATTTCCAACAATACTTTCAATCGCATTTTGGATCAGATAGGTTCCTTCATTATAACCACTAAAGTCAAGAGTAGACCTTGTTGTTCCTTCTTGCCCACGGTTCTCTTCATCACCAAACGTTTCAAAGTTGAGGGGACTCGCAGCTCTTTCTTCAGAATCTCCATTTAGCCGGACTTCCTCATCGTAGTCACTAAAGTCAAGGGTGGACTTTTGCTTATCCTCTTCTGCTTTATAGGTTTCAAAGTTAAAGGAATCGCTGGTTTTATCAGTTGATTGCTGATAATCACTGAAATCAAGACTAGATCTTTCAGACTCTTCGTTCTCAGTCTTCGTTTCTTCAGTCAAGTTTTCAAAGTTGAGACTAGAGTTAAGTTTTTCATTCGCCTCTTCTTCAAGTTCACTAGCTTCTTGAGAGTCACTCGCTTTTTTAAGACTATTTTCTGGTCTTGTGTTTCTAGACCTCGCATAAGTCAAGGCTTTTTGGTAAGCTTCAACAATTTCTTGGTAAATTTCTGGTTGGTCTTCTGGGTGATAGAGCCGAACCAATTCAGCATAACGCCTTCTAATAAGCTTGACGTCAGTCGTTGGCTCTATCCCTAAAGTTTCCCATATATTCATAAGGTCTCCTCTTTTACAGTCCTCGCTCTAGGAAGTCTAGATAGTTTGAAAATGATTGATAAAGTTTTGGCAAATGATAAACAGATGCTTGGCTAACCTCTTCTTCAAATCGTCTAGTTTCAGCCATTAGCTCATCTCTTCTTCTCCCCAAGAGCATACTGTACACACGATTCGCTTTTTCAATCAAGAAACGATAAACCTCTGTTTCTTGAGCATTGATCTTATAGCGAGTCAACTCTGCTTGCTTAGCCTTGATTTCCTTTTCTGTCAAGGTAATGCTATCTTGGAGAATAACATGACTAAAGACTTCCTGAGTGGAATCAATTTTGACTTCAACATCCAAAATTCCATTTAAATCATAGGTAAAACGAACTGTTAAACTTTCTTTTTCGCGAGTATTCACAGGTACGGGAACTTCTAATTCACCTAAGAAGAGGTTTTGTGAAGCCTTCATCATCTCACCTTGATAGACCTTTATCTTGACTTGACTCTGTCCCAATTCAGCAGTATAATACTGCTCAATGCGTGAAGCAGGTAGGGTGGAATTTCGCTCAATAATCGGCGAAAAACGATCTCCAACTATCTCAATCCCCAGTGTAAAAGGACAAATATCAGACAGCAGCAAATCTCGTATCTCACCCTTCCGTTCTTTTATTCCTGCTAAAAGGGCACAACCTCTCGCAATCATCCGATCAAGATCATCAGATACCTGAACTATTTGATTGATACAGTAGGATAAAAAGTCCTGAACCAAGCGGAGTTTCGAAGTCCCCCCAACAAGAACAAAGTTATCAGATGATACATAGCTATAGCGTGCATCCATCAAGGCACGGTCTAAAACAGCCTTAACACGAGCCAGCAGCGGTTGACAAAGCTCATAAAAGCGCTGGTAGCTCAAGTCTAAAAAGTATTCCTGATCTTGGTCCATCACTGTCATCTTCACTTCTTCTTTATCATTAAGTTCCAGCTTTGTCTTTTCAGCCTGTACTAGAATTTTGCTATAAAATTCGCGGGAAATAGTATCCTTGGTGAATTGATTAGAAACTAAAAATTCCTCAGCAATAGCCGCAGTAAAGTCTTCTCCTCCCAAACGATTGTCCCCTGCAATCGACACAATTTCGACTATGTTATCAAAAAGCTCCACAACTGAAATATCAAGAGTACCACCACCAAAATCGACCACAATAAAAGATTGATCTTCTTGGTTTACCATAGATCTTTTAGCAAGAGCTGCTGCGGAAGGTTCATTGATAATCCGATCAATCTGAACACCTGCAAATTTCCCTGCTAGTTTGGTCGCATAGCGTTGAGCATCGTTGAAATAGGCTGGTACACTGACAATCACTTCCTCAACCTTTTCTCCAAGATAGGTCTCTGCATCGTCTACCAACTTTCGAATGATAAAAGAGCTTAATTCTTCAGCCTTATATGCTCGATTTCCTAGCGTCAACTCATGCTTGGTCCCCATAAAACGCTTGAACTGTGAAACCGTCTTGCCTGGGTGTGTCACCAAGCGTTCCTTGGCGATTTTTCCAACTATAATCTCATCATTGTCATCCAAAGCTACAACAGAAGGCGTCAAATACTCACCAAAAGCGTTGGGGATCAGCTTGACTTGACCATCTTGATAAACTCCTACCAAAGAATTCGTCGTTCCTAAATCAATACCTACTATCATCTTCTTCTAACTCCAAATCTTTTAGATATTCCTATTATACAAGAAATATCCTATTTTCTTTGAAAAAATCTGTGGTTTACTCTCTAAAATAGAAAATCATTTAAGGAAAACAAAAAAGTTTCACCTTACCCATGCGTAAAAATCACAAGAGTAAGAATGAAACAGTTTGTTATTATTTACCAAGTTTTGCTTTCGCTGCATCTGCAAGAGCTGTGAAAGCTGCTGCATCGTTAACAGCCAAGTCTGCAAGCATTTTACGGTTAACTTCGATCTCAGCCAATTTCAAACCATGCATCAATTGTGAGTATGAAAGTCCATTCATACGAGCTGCCGCGTTGATACGAGTGATCCACAATTTGCGGAAGTCACGTTTTTTCTGACGACGGTCACGGTATGCATAGTAGTAAGAGTTCATTACTTGTTCTTTTGCAGTACGGAACAAGATGTGTTTAGCTCCATAGTAACCTTTTGCTAATTTAAGAATACGTTTACGACGTTTGCGTG